>JBEVNN010000083.1:0-7452 GCA_040508095.1 Gaiellaceae bacterium | reverse complement strand
GGAGGCGCGCATCAGGATCAAGGTCAACCACCTCGCCGACGAGGAGATCGTCACGGAGCTCTACGCGGCGGCGGACGCGGGTGTCGAGGTCGAGATCTTCGCCCGAACGACCTGCACCCTCTGGCCGCGCCGGCGCGGCGGCAAGGAGGACATCCGCGTCCGGACGCTGCTCGGCCGCTTCTTCGAGCACAGCCGCTTCTTCATCTTCGAGGCCGACGGCGAGAGCACGTTCCTGCTGGGGAGCGCGGACCTGATGCCGCGCAACCTCGACCACCGGATCGAGATCCTCGTCCCGGTCGAGGACGGGCGGGCGCAGCGCGAGCTCACCCGGACGTTCGACTCGATCATGGAGGACAGCCGCTGGTCGTGGACGCTGCGCGCCGACGGCAGCTGGGAGCGCGTGCGTGCCAAGAAGGGAAAGGCGTCACAAAGTCTCCACGGCGCGCTCATGAGGAGAGCGCGCGCACGCGGAAGGCGTGCAAGCACCGTCTCACGCGGCCGCTGATTATCCAGCCGACGCGCTGGGGACAATCGCCGGAGTGCGTGTCGGAATCGTCGACGTGGGAGCGAACACGCTCCGCCTGTTGGTGGCCGTCCCCGACGGGCGCTCGGTCCTCGCCGTGCACGAGGAGCGCCAGCAGCTCGGCCTGGGAGAGGAGGTCGAGCGGTTCGGCTATATCTCGGCGCGGAAGTGCGCGGATGCGGTGGCAGTCGCCCGCGAGCAGACGCGCAAGGCGAGGAAGCTCGGCTGCGAGCGAATCGAGATCGTCGTCACCTCGCCCGGCCGCCAGAGCGGAAACAACGGCGAGTTCGCCGACGCACTCCTGCGCGGGAGCGGCGTTCCGGTTCGCATCCTGAGCGGCGAGCAGGAAGCCGCGCTTGCCTGGGACGGCGCGGTGGCGGCGCTCGACGATCCGCCGGAGAGCGTCGCCGTCTGCGACGTCGGAGGCGGCTCCGCCCAGCTCGTGGTGGGGACGCTGAGCGGGGGACCGGCCTGGTTGCGTTCAGTCGACCTCGGCTCGCTGCGGCTGACGACGCGTCTGTTGGGCGGCGATCCGCCTTCCCCCGACGCGGTCGAGGCGGCGCGCGTGGCGGCCGAGAAGGCGTTCGCGCAGGTTGTGCCGCCCTTCGCGCAACTCGGGCTCGCCGCAGGCGGGACCGCCCGCGCGCTACGGCGGGTGGTCGGAACCATCGACGCGGCCCGGATCGAGGAGGCGATCGGCGAGCTGGTCGGCCTGAAGCGGGCGAAGATCGCGAAGCGCTACGGCATTCCGCCCCAGCGGGCAGCGACGCTGCTCGCGGGGACGATTCTCCTCGGCGAGGCACAGCGACGGCTCGGCCTGCCGCTCGGCGTCGCGCGGGGAGGAGTCCGCGAAGGTTCCGCGCTCGCGCTGTTCCGCGAGAGCGCGACCGCCTACGCCTGACGCGGAAGCCGCTCGAGGACTTCGACGCGGTCCTCGTCGACCTCGAGCACTGTCGTCGAGCCCTTCTTCGCGCTCCCGCCGGTCAGCTCGTCGACCATGTCTCCGTGGACGGAGGCGACGAGCGGCGCTGCGGCCGCCCGGAAGAGCTCAAGCGCTGCTTCACGGCCGGCTCCCTCGGCCAGCGCCTCGGACGGCTCGACAGTCAGCCCACGGCTGTCCGCGAGCGGGACGACGGTGTCGACGCAGCGGATGGCGGGACTGGAGACGATCCGCTCGAACTCGCGGCGGCCGAGCAGCTCGATCAGGCCCTCGGCCTGACGGCGGCCTCGATCGTCGAGCGGGCGCAGCTCGTCGTCGTCGCCCTCCCAGCTCGCGCGGTGGCCGGCGGTCGCGTGGCGGACGAGATAGACGATCACCCGAACGCTGCCTGCGCCGCCCGGTCGAGCCTGCGCCAGGCCTTCGGCAGCTCCGCGCGGGCTTCGAGGCGGCGGGCCTGCTCGCGTTCTACGAGCCGGCCCGCGGCAAAGGCAGCGCCCGAGCCCGGCCCGTCGGCGAGCAGTCCCCGCAGCCGGGCCTCGGCGACGATCGCATCCTGGTGGGCGCCGAGGACGTCCTGCAGCTCCTTCGCCCGCTCGATGAACCGGCGCGCGGGCTTGCCGATCTCGGCCTCGGCCAGCTCGGCCGTGTAGCGGGCGCGCTTGCCCGCGATCCGCGCCCGGTGCAGGTCGTCGTCACTCGAGCTCGGCCCGAGCCGCTCCGCGATCCTGCTCAGGCGCCGGAACTCCGTCTTCGCGAGCTTCCGCAGCGAGACTTGCCCTCTGCGGACATGCGGGCCGCGCGCCGCCGCCTCCAGCGAGTCGAGCAGACGGTAGTAGCGCTCGCTGCGCAACGTGTCGACCGCCACGGCCTGGGCGGTCACGCGCTCCTCACCGAGCCGTTCCACGAGCGATGCGGCCGCGTCGCGCTCGGGCTGCTCGAGCTGCTCGATCTCCCGCTCCAGGTGCGCGATCAGCACGTCGACGTCGCGGCGGCGCCCGAGCGAGCCGCCCAGCCACTTGAGCTCGTCGCGTAGCGGCTCCGACCACTCGGAATCGAGCAGCGGGCGCGCGGCGCGGAGCACAGCGCGGGCCCGCCGCACCGCTACCCGCAGTCGGTGAACGTCCTCGGGATCGAGGTCCAGCCGCACCCCCGGATCGTGCAAGAGGATCTGGGCGTACTGCCGCTCGAGCATCGCCCTCAGGCGCTCGATCGCATCGGTCGGCTCAATAGTGGCCGGCTCGGCTCCGGGCTGGACCTGCTCGATGCTCGAGCCGCGGAGGAAGGCGGGCAGGACCGCCGTGACGTCGCGCGGCGGGGTCACAGGCCCGCCCGCCTGCTCGACGACGAGCGGCTCCTCGCCCTGGAGTCTCGGCGCCTCGAGCCGCCAGACGCCCTTGCCGTTCTCCATCCGGCGCGAGAGCGTCACCCCTGCCAACTCCAGGCGCCGTTGCGGCACGTCGTACCCCACGGCGCCGTTCACGGCATCACCGTCCATGGCTCTGATCCTAAGGATCGCGAGGCGGTGAAAGGACGCCCACGGCCGTGGGCCGTGCGCGTCCCTTCCCTCGCGGCGCTACGTGGTGAGCGCCTTCGCCTTCAGCGAGTCGTACTCCGCCTGCGAGATCGCCCCGCTGTCGAGCAGCTGCTTCGCCTTCTCGATCTCCCCCGCGGGGCCGCTGCTGGCGGCCACGCCCTTGACGTAGTCGTCGAACTGCGACTGGGCCGCCTGCGCCTGCTCCACTTGCCGGTCGGCCATGCCCTGATGCTGGGCGATCAGGTACACGAGGACGCCGAGGTAGGGGAGGACGATCACGAAGATGATCCACGCGGCCTTGCCCCAGCCCGAGATGTCGCGGCGGCGAAAGAGGTCGCTGAATACCACGATCAGGAGCCAGAACCAGATCACCCACGCGAAGATCACGAAGAGCGTCCAGAGAACGTCGAGGAACGGATAGTCCGCTCCGATCACTCAATCACCTCCGTACTCGCCCGGGCGACACCGCGTCGGCCCGGCTTGGTCTCGATAGAGCCGAGCGTACGCAGGGGAGCGGTCGGCTTCCATCGTCCCGATGGGACGAAAGGTCTAGCGCCGGGGCTTCGGCTGCTGGGCCTGCGGATGAGGCGGCGGCTCGCCGGTCAGGATGTCCCAGGCCCGCATTGCGACCTTTCGCGCGCCGATCGCCGCAATCGCGCCGAAGATCCCGGCGAAGATCGTCCATGCGCGCTCCTTGCGCGCCTCTTTCTTCGGGTCGTGCGTGAGCGCGACCCAGAGCGCATCGAGATCGGTCCTGAGCTCCTCGAGCTGGTCGGTGACGACCTCGCGTCGGTTCGGCATCAGGGCTGGGCGTCGGTCGCCGGGACCGGTGCAGGCGCGACCGGCTCCGGCTTCGGCGTCGTCTCGCCGGCCTCGCGCTGCACGGGCAGCTTCGAGCGGAACTTGACGAGCGCGACCACGCCGGCGCTTCCGGCCAGGATCAGCAGCGTGGTGCGCATCGTGTGCGACCGCTTCTTGTCGACGCGCTGTCGCGCCGCCTGGATCGCCTCGACGGCCGCGGTGAGTTCGCTGCGCAGCTCCTCGTCGGCGGCGAGCCGCGCGGCGGCGGCCATCAGGCCGATGCGCGAAGCGGCCCTGCGCCTTGCAGCCACGCCGTGCGCGATCGCCGCGCCCAGCTGTTCGCGGAACTTCTGGTCGCGTGCGAGGGCGAGTGCGAGCCCCCCACTGCTGACGGCGTTGTCCTTGATCGCCTGACTCCTGCTTCGTCTGAGCATTCGGGTCCTTTCGTCGACGTCCGCAGGGTTGTTCCGCGGCGGCCCCAAACGTACACCAGCCACCGAGGCGGACTTGACTCGTATCGCAAACGTGGTATATAGCAGACTAGAGATAAGAGAGCGTCTGGAGGTCGACCGATGAGCACCACCGAGGAACGACTCACCCGTCTCGAGCAGCGGTTCTGGCAGCTAGAGGAACGGCTGGCGCGGATCGAAGGAACAAGGCCAACTCTGCAGGCGACGCTCGTCCGCCCGCAGCCGCCGGCACGGCCGGCCGCGCCGCAGCCTCAGCGCCCAGCTGCGCAGGCGCCTCCGCGGCGCGAGCTCGACCTCGAAGATCTGCTCGGCGGCCGCCTGCTTGCGCTCGCCGGTGGCATCGCCGTGATCGTCGGCCTCGCGTTCCTGGTCGCGCTCGCCGTCGAGCGAGGGTGGCTGGGGGAGGCTGCGCGGACATCGCTCGCGTTCGCCGGCTCGGCAGCCCTGCTCGGGCTCGGTGCCTGGCTCCACGAACGGCGCGGACGCACGCAGGCGTCGCTCGCCGCCTGCGGCACGGGGCTCGCCGGCCTCTTCATGTCGCTGACCGCGGCGACGGTGCTCTACCACCTCGGGCCGATCGAGCTCGCGCTCGTTGGCGCCTTCGTCTTCGGCGCGGTCGGGGCGGCGCTCGCGGTGCGGTGGGACGCGACGCCGATCGGCGGCCTCGGCATCCTGGGTGCGCTCGCTGCTCCCCTGCTGACGGGCGCAGTCGACGACGCGGCATCGCTGCTCTTCCTCGCGGTCGCGGAGGCGGCCGCTGTCGCGGTGCTGGTGTGGCGGCGCTGGAACTGGCTGCGCGTCGCGGGGGTCGCGCTCGTGCTCGCCCAGCTCGCCGGCTGGGTGCTCTCGGCGGAGCCCTCCACCGCGCGCGGGTTCACGGTGCTCGCCCTCTTCGGGCTCCTGAACCTCGCGGCTGGAACCGGCTACGAGCTGCGGCGCGTTGCCGGAGGAGCGTCAGCCTCGGCCCTGATCGTGGTGGGGAACGCCGCAATCATCGGGCTGCTCGGTATGGTCGTGCTCGACCAGAGCGCCGCGGGCTACTCCGAAGTCGCATCGGGCTGGTGGCTTGCCGGCCTCGGCCTCGCGCACGTGATTGCGGGCCTGGCGCTGCTGCGCCTCCAGCCACAGAACCGCGTGATCGCGACGTGCCTGTTCGGCATCGGGCTCGTCGCGCTGAACCTGGCCTTCGTCACGCTCGTCAGCGGCGTCGCGATCCCGATCGGCTGGGCAGCGGCGGCGGCGGCGCTGGCGGTGCCTGCGCGCGCGGTCACGCGCAACCGCCCGCTCGTGTACGCGGTAGTCGGTGGGCAGCTGCTGCTGGCCGTCGGCCACGTGCTCGTCTACGACGCGCCGCTCGACACGCTGTCGCAGGGCCATCTCTCGGACCTCTGGCCGATCCTCGCGATCGCGGCCAGCGCGTTCATCGTCGCGCGGATCACGCCGGCCGAGGAGGTCGACTGGAAGGCCGTGACCGATGCCACCGCGCTCGCGGCCGTCGCCTACGGCACCGTCGTCCTGCTCGACGGCGTGTGGCTCGCGGTTGCGTGGGCGGCCGAGGCCGCGCTGCTCGCCGAGGCGGGGAAGCGCTTCGCGCACCGCGTCTCCGCGGCCGGCGCGTTCGGCTTCCTGCTGCTCGCGGCGCTGCACGCGCTCTCCTTCGAGGCGCGGCCCGACGCGCTCGTCGAGGGCGCGGATCCGTTCTGGCAGGCGCTCGTCGCGCTCGGCGCGATCGCGGTCGCTTCGGCGTTCGCGGCCACCCGTACGATCGGGCTCTTCCCGAACGACCGGATGCTGCTCTGCTTCGTCTCCGGGACCTCGCTCGTGTACCTCGCCTCCATCGGGATCGTCAGCGCGTTCCAGCCCGGGTCGGTGGAGCTCGACACGGGGAAGCTCACGGTGCGCGAGCAGGGTCAGGCGCTGCTGAGCGCGTTCTGGAGCGTCCTCGGCGTCGGTCTCCTGTGGGCGGGGCTGCGGCGGAACCTGCGGGCGCTGCGGCTGGCCGGGTTCTCGCTGCTGGCCGTCGCGGTCGTGAAGGTCTTCCTCTACGACATGGCCGCGCTCGACCAGGGGTACCGGGTGCTGTCGTTCGTGGTGCTCGGACTGCTGCTGCTCGCGGGCGCGTACGCGTACCAGCGCATGCGCCGGAGCAACGGTCCGAGGCTGACCTAGCAGGCTCTGGCTCCTCGCGCCCCGCGGAGGAGGGGCGCCCGGAACCAGGGGGAGCGAATGAAACACGTCAAGCTGTTCCTCGCGTTCGCGCTGGCGATCGCGGTCTACACGGGCGTGACCGTCTCGGCCGCGTCGGGAGCACGGTCGCAGGCACGGTCGACGCCGTGCGTGCCCGCGATGGCAGGCGGCGACCTGTTCGCGGTCTACGCGAAGCTGACGCCTGCCCAGTACGGCCGCGGGTTCCAGCAGCGTGAGCCGCTCGACCAGACGGCCGCCGATCTGCCTGCCTCCGCGAGAGGCAACGCGGGCCCCAACTTCCGCGCCAGTGTGCCCGTTTACTTCCACGTCGTCACCGACGGGTCGATCGGGAGCCTGACCGCGAAGCAGATCTCCGATCAGGTGGCGGTGCTCAACCAGAACTTCGGCGGCTCGAGGACCGGCTTCAGCTTCACGCTGGCCGGCGTCACCCGCACCGACAATGCCGCGTGGTTCTACGCGGGGCCGGGCGGAACCGACGAGCACTCGATGAAGCACGCGCTCCACCAGGGCGGCGACAACGCCCTGAACCTGTACTCGACGACCGCCGGCCCGTATCTCGGCTGGGCGTACCTGCCGGACGTCACGACGAAGCCGGGGCAGGCCTACCTCGACGGCATCGTCTTCAACTGGGAGACCGTGCCCGGCGCGTCCACGACCTTTGCGGGCGCTACGACCTCGGAAAGACCGTCACCCACGAGGCCGGACACTGGCTGAACCTCGAGCACACCTTTTACGGCGGCTGCAACGCGAAGGGCGACTTCGCCGACACGCCGGCGGAGAAGACACCGACCTCCGGCTGTCCTGCTGGGAAGGACACCTGCTCTGCGCCCGGGTTCGACCCGATCCACAACTACATGGACTACTCCTACGACAGCTGCTACACGGAATTCACGCCTGGGCAGACCCAGCGCATGCGCGACGCCTGGCTCTTCTACCGCGCGTCCTAGCTGATCACAGGGCGGGGCCGCTTAGGCGG
>JBEVNN010000015.1:0-6715 GCA_040508095.1 Gaiellaceae bacterium | reverse complement strand
GGTGTCGGAACCGCTCCAGGTGATCGAGAGCGGGCTCCGATACCAGGCTGCGGCATTCGGCGGGCGACTCACGCTCGCGACGCTCGTCGGTGCCTGCGTGTCGTACCTGACCATGAACGGGTCCGAGGAGCTGTTGCCGGCGATGTCAGTACACGTTCCGCTGACGCTGGTGCCGTTCGTGTCCGGGCCGTTGTAGTTGAGGTCGGTCCGGCACGACGCGACCCCGGATCCTCCCGGGTCGGACCCGTCCCAGCTGAGGGTGAACGGCGCTCTGAACCAGCCCGCTCCGTTCGGCGGTCGGCTCGGGTCGACGTTCGTGTCCGGGGGAACGGTGTCGTACTTGACGAGAAACGAGTCCGAGGAGCTGTTGCCCGCGTTGTCGATGCAGGTGCCGGTCTCGCTCGCTCCCGTCGTCTGCGGTCCACTGTAGGCAAGCGTGCCGGTGCACGACGCTATCCCCGAGGTGGCATCCGAGCCGGGCCAGGAGATCGAGAAGGGCGCGTTGAACCAGTCGGCGGCGTTGGGCTGGCGGCTCGGCGTGGCAGTGGTGGTCGGCGGGTCCGCGTCGATCTTGAGAAATCGCGTGGTGATCGAGGTCGTGCCGCCGTCGCTCGTCGCGGTGCAGGTTCGCGTGGTGCCCGGGGCCGGCACTGGTCCCGGGATCTGGATGGCGGGGTCGCAGCCGGTCGTCGAGGTGATCGTCGACTCGGGATCGCTGACGGACCAGCGCACGGTGATGTTGTTGCCGTGCGTGCTGCCGCGGAACCAGTCGTTGGTGCCGGCGATCCCGTCGATGGAGTACGACACGATCGGAGGCGTGTCATCGGACTCCGGGAGTCCGCGCGCGGCATGGGGGAGGAACAGCACGGCGGCAAACATGACCGCGACCGCTGCATGCCGACCGTTGCGCATCAGCGAACGGCGAACGTGCTCTTGCCCACCATGGGCCCGTACTCGCCCAGCCGGCGCGCGCCGCGTCCGGGCCAGACGTACCAGGTGTAGGCACCGCTCTTGAGCCGCCTCGTCTTGCCCTCGGAGTGCCAGCGGGAAGGACGCCGTAGCCGTGGCGAGGAGGGCCACCAGCTGCCGATCTTGCGTCCGCCGCGCCAAAGCTGCAGGTTGTAGTAGTCGGCCTTCTTCGCCGCCTTCCACGCGAACAGGAGCGAAGGCGTTCGGCCGAGACGAGCGCCGGGCCGGGGTGCGTAGAGGACCGGGAGCGGAACGGCGGAGATGCTGCGAGCGGCCCTGTTGCCGGCCGCGTCCGTTGCGCTCAGCGTGTAGCGGTAGCGGACGTAGTTCTCGACGCGACCGTCCGCGAAACCGCCGCCGTTACCGCTGTAGACGTCGCTCGAGGCGGCCTGCTTCATCCCCGGCGAGCGAGAGAGCCGGAGGCCGGCCGCGCCGGAGATCTTCCAGTGCAGTCTGACCTTGCCGTCGAGGGCCTTGAGCGCGAGTGCTCGGAAGACCGGCGCGGTCGTGTCGTACTTCACGAGGAAACCGCCCGACGAGCTGTTCCCAGCGTTGTCGGTGCAGCGCCCGCTTATCTCCGTCCCGGTCGTATCGGGGCCGCTGTACGTGAGTCTTGGGCGGCACGAGGCGATGCCCGAGGTGACATCGCTTCCGCTCCAGCCGACCGAGAGCGGAGACCTGAACCATCCGGCCGCGTTCGGCGCGGGCGCGGACGCTGCGTCCGTGACCGGCGGCGTGGAGTCGTACCTGAACGAGACGGCGGCCGACGATGTGTTGCCGGCGTTGTCGGTGCAGTTGCCGACCACGGACGTTCCTGTCGTGTCGGGCTCCGCGTAGTTCAGCGTCGGGCGGCAGCCCGCAATCCCCGAGGTCGCGTCGGTGCCGCTCCAGCTGATCGCGACCGGCGTGCGATACCAGCCGGCCCCGTTGGGTGGTCGGTTGGTCAGTGCGGACGTCGCCGGCGGGTCGGCATCGATCTTGAGCAGCTTCGTCGTGATCGTCGTCGTCCCGCCGTCACTGGTTGCGCTGCAAGTCCTGGTGGTTCCCGTGTTCGGACCCGGGATCTGGATGGCCGGGTCACAACCAGTGGTCGAGATGATGGGTGACTCGTTATCGCTGACGGCCCAGCCGACGACGATGAAGTTGCCGTGCGTGCTGCCGCGGTACCACTTGTTGGTGCCGGCGATCCCGTCGATCGAGTAGGTCACGATCGGCGGCGTGTCGTCCGTCACCCCCGCCCACGACGGGGACGCGTGGGGAAGAAGCAGAAACACCGCCGAAGCGAGCGCGAGCGCGGTGTACCACGCCTTGCGCCGCAGCTGGGACCTAGGCGGCCAGATCACAGCTCTCCTCCCCCCGGAGTTACTTCACTCGAGCGTACTCCTTCGCTTGATTTGTGGCAACGGCCACGTTCGGCGTACTTTAGGTATCCAACGGGACTACCGCAAGGTATCCTCTGGGACGAATGATCACCGACGTGAACCCCTTCGTCTATTCGCGCCCCATCGCGCCGGACCAAATCGTCGACCGCGACGAGGAGACGCAGCTACTGCTCAAGAACGCGGTCGGCGGTCACTACGTCCGCCTCTACGCCCCGCGAAAGTACGGCAAGACGAGCCTGCTCCAGCGTGCTCTGGCCGACGGCGAGCGGCAGGAAGGGCTCGTCCCGGTGCTGGTCGACCTCTACGGCATCGTCTCGATCGCGGACGTCGCCGTGCGCTTCGAGCGCGCGTACGCGCAGGAGCTGCGCGGCGCGATCCGCAGCCGCGTCGAGGAGTTCCTGCAGAAGACCGGCCTCGGCCTCTCGCTCGGCGCCTTCGGGATCAGCGCGCGGCTCCAGCTCCAGCCCAAGACCAGCCCGCTCCCGGCGTTGCACGCACTGCTGGACCTGCCGCTGCGGCTCGAGGAGTCGGGTGGCTTCCGCGCCTACATCGCGCTGGACGAGTTCCAGGACGTGCGCAAGGTGCCCGACCTCGACGGGATCCTGCGCAGCCACATCCAGTTCCAGGGCGACGTCGCCTCGTACGTCTTCGCCGGCTCGGAGCCCGGGCTGATGAAGCAGCTGTTCGAGCACAAGGAGGCGCCGCTCTACGGCTCGGCCGTGCCCGTGCGCCTCGGACGGCTGCGCGACGAAGATCTCGCGGAGTATGTGGCCGACCGCTTCCGCGAGAGCAAGCGCGCGGTCGGCGAGGCTCTGAACCCGCTGCTCGCCTCGGCCAAGGGGCACCCGCAGCGGGCGATGCTGCTCGCCCACCGGCTCTGGGAGGAGGTCGAGCCGAAAGGCAGCGCGACGCTCGAGGAGTGGGAGCGCGCGCACACGGCGGCGCTCCTCGAGCTGCAGCCGGAGTTCGAGGCGCAGTGGCGCGGGCTCGACACCTCCGAGCAGAAGACGCTGCGCGCGATCATCGCCGGCGACGGCTCGCCCTACCGGGCAGCGGTGCTCGAGCGGCTCGCGCTGAGCAAGACGAGTGCGCAGAAGGCCCTGCAGCGGCTGAGCTCCCGCGCCGAGATCGAAGCCGAGGGTCGCAGGCAGGCGATCGTCGATCCGCTCTTCGCCGAGTGGATCGCGGCGCTGGCCTAGTCGCAGAGCGCGCGTTCGAGGCCGGCGACCGCCTCGCGCTCGACGCCTGCGTTGCCCTCGACCCGGCCGTAGTGCGCGAGCGCGGCGCAGAGCTGGATCGCGAGCACGCGTGCCCGCAGCAGCTGCGCGTCGTTGAGCGGCCCGTACGCCTCGAGGAACGCCGCTCGGCCCTTGGGCGGCACGAAGCTCCAGAGGAGCGGCAGGTCGATGGCGGGATCGGAGCGGCAGACGTCGCCCCAGTCGATCACGCCGCTCACCGCGCCACCGTCGACGAGCACGTGACGGAAGTGGAGGTCGCCGTGGACGAGGACGGGCTGCTCGGGCGGCGGGAGCCGCTGGGCCTCGGCGAGAAGCTCGTCGACGCGCGGCGGCGCGCGCCAGCTGCCGAGCCGCTGGACCTCGCCGAGCTGTTCCCGCGCGAGCGTTGCTCTCCGGGCCATGTCCGTGCGGCGGTTGGCGTCGAGCGGCAGCGCCACGTCGAGCTCGACCGCGTGGAGCTCGCGTAGGAACTGCGCGAGGCTCACCCCGACGTCGGCCCGCGCCGCGTCGTCCAGCTGCGCGTCGCCTGCCTCGACGCCCGGGAGAAGCTCGGAGCCGAAGAACGGCCACGGGAACTCGTCCGTGGGTTGGCCCACGAAGACCGGCCGCGGCACCGCCAGCGGCAGCGCCGGGAGCCTCGGCAGCACCTCGAGCTCGCGGTGGAACCCCGGGATCGCGATCTCCCGGTGCGGGAACCGGAATGCGTAGCGCTCGTCGACGAGCCAGACGCTGTTGTCCCACCCCTCGGCAAGCCGTCGCAGTGACCGCATTTCGAGCTCCGGGAACTGCGAGAGCAGCCTCACCACGAGCGGTTCGTCGACCACGAGCTCGGGCGACCAGACCGGCACAGGCCAACCGTATGCCGTGCGTAAGCTGCGCACGAATGCGACCGCTGATCGGCATCACGACGGACATCACCTCGGCGCGCTACGGCTCCTGGGAGGAGGTGTCCGCGCTCGTGCCGTTCGACTACGTGCGGTCGGTCGAGCGGGCCGGCGGGAGGGCGCTGCTGGTCCCGCCGAGCGACGACGGCGTGGGGGAGACGCTCGACGTGCTCGACGCGGTGATCTTTTCCGGCGGCTCCGACCTCGACCCCGCCACCTACGGCCAGGACCCGCATCCCGAGACGAGGGGCGTCGTCGAGGACCGCGACCGCGCGGAGCTGGCGCTGCTGCAGGAGGCGCTCGCGCGCGACATGCCGGTGCTGGCGGTCTGCCGCGGCTCGCAGGTGCTGAACGTCGCCCTCGGCGGCGATCTCGGCCAGCACCTGCCCGACGTCGTCGGCGACCACAAGCACAAGCACACCCCGGGCGCGTACGCCGACCACGACGTGCAGCTCGTCCCCGAAAGCCGGCTGGCGTCGCTGCTCGGCGACCACGCGCCGGTGAAGTCGCACCACCACCAGGGGTTCGGCCGGCTCGGCGAGGGCCTGCGCGAGTCGGCGCACGCGGAAGACGGCACGCTCGAGGGGCTCGAGGACCCCTCGCGTCGCTTCGCCCTCGGCGTCCTCTGGCACCCCGAGGCCGGCGAGGACCTGCGGCTCTTCGAGGCGCTCGTCGCCGAAGCGCGGAACTACCGCGAGCACCGCCGCTCCGCTTGATGCGTTCGCCGGCGACGCTGATTCCGACCATCCCCGAGCCGGCGCGCGTCGTGCTCCGCAACGGCGTCTGGGCATACGGCTGGGTCACCTCGCCGTTTCGACCGCTGCCGGACTTCCTCGTGCTCGGTGCGCAGAAGGCCGGCACCACGGCGCTCTATGAGTACCTGAGGCGCCACCCGCAGATCAGCGGCCCTTCGTGGAAGGAGGTCAGCTTTTTCGACCGGCACTGGGCCCGCGGCGAGTCGTGGTACCGCGGCAACTTCCCGAATGTCGCGCGCACGCGCGGGAAGCATGTCGGCGAGGCGAGCCCGAGCTACGTGTTCCACCCGCTCGCCCCCCGGCGCGTGCAGGAGGTCGTGCCCGAGGCGCGGCTGATCGTCCTCGTGCGCAACCCGGTCGACCGGGCGCTCTCGCAGTACAACCACGAGGTCGCGCTCGGGCGGGAGCCGCTGCCGTTCGAAGAGGCGCTCGACGCGGAGGAGGAACGGCTCCGCGGCGAGCAGGAGCGCATGGCGTCCGATCCGCGCTACTTCAGCCGCGAATGGTGGAGCCACACCTACAAGGCCCGGGGGCGTTACGCGGAGCAGCTCGAGCGCTGGCTCGCCGTCTTCCCGCGCGAGCAGCTGCTCGTCCTGCCGAGCGACGACCTCGGGTCGGACCCGGCGCGGGCGCACGCGCAGGTGCTCGAGTTCCTCGGCGCGTCACCGCAGCGTCTGGACTCCTACCCGCGGGTGTACGAGCGCGAGTACGAGCCGATGAAGCCGGAAACGCGTCAGGGGCTGGCGGCCGCGTTCGAGGAGCCGAACCGCCGGCTCTACGAGTTACTCGGGCGCGACCTCGGCTGGCGGTAGCGCCGGCCGCCACACGGTCAGCACGAACGAGCACGCGCAGAGGACGGCGAGCAGCAGGTACGGGAGGGCGTCGCCCCCGATCTCCGCGAGCCAGCCGCCGAGCGCAGGGCCGACGACGTTGCCGGCCGCCCAGGCGCCGTTCATCCCGCCGAAGGCAAGTCCGAGGGCGATCCCGCGCCGGTCGGCCGCGTCGGTCAGCAGCGACATCCCGGGTGTGTAGAAGGCGCCATACGCGAGGCCGGCCGTGACCACCAGCGCCGCGACGACCGCCGGCGTCGAGGCGAATGCGAAGCACACCGAGACGACCGCCGAGGCGACGAGCGCGACGCGGATCGGCAGGAGGCGGCCACGCCGGTCGGTGAAGCGGCCGAGCAGCGGGTTCAGCAGCGTCTCGAGTCCGGCAGTCACGAGGAAGACGGCGCCGATCGCGACGCCGCCCCAGCCGCCGTCGTGCAGCGTCAGCGGCACGAGCACGGCCACAACGCCGAAGAGCAGCGCGGGGAGGACTAGCAACCACATCCCGCCGAGCAGACGGCGATCTGCGCGGCGGAAGAGCTCGCTCATGGCCTGCGGCTGAGCGGGGACTCCCGGCGTCACGGCGACCCAGGCCGCGAGCACCACGCCGAGGACGCCGATCCCCGCAAAGGTCGCCGTTACGCCCGCGACGGTGGCGAT
>JBEVNN010000279.1:0-2918 GCA_040508095.1 Gaiellaceae bacterium | reverse complement strand
GCCATCGTCTCGAGACGCCAGAGCGCGTGACGCGCCGAGTTGGCATCGGCGGTCGCTACCGGCGACCTGCGACCGCGTCGGCACGCTCGGTCAGCTTCGCTCGCTCACCACCCGGTGGCGGTGCCAGCGGTCGGGGGATGCCATTCTTCGTGCTCGCCGACGTCCTCGAAGGTGAGACCCGACCCCGCGACGAGGTCTCTTACGGTCTGAGAGACGAGGACCTCCGACGGGCCGGCCAGGATTCTTGTCGGGGGACGCCACCGAAGGGCGAAGAGCGAGGTCGGACGCGCCTTGAACGGGTTCTTGCACCAGGCGTACGCTCCGGCCCGTGCTGACCTGTTTCTCCTGCGGTCACGAGAACCCTCTCGAGCAGAAGTTCTGCGGAGAGTGTGGGGCCAGGCTCGTCGCGCCAGGTGAAACCCGTCGCCGCTTGATCACAGCCCTCTTCTGCGACCTGGTCGGCTCGACCGAGCTCGGTGAGCGCCTGGACGCTGAGCTCCTGCGCAAGGTGCTCGACCGCTACTTCCGCGCGATGCGCGCAGCGATTCAGCATCACGGAGGGACGGTCGAGAAGTTCATCGGGGACGCCGTGGTGGGCGCCTTCGGCGTGCCGGAAGCCCACGAGGACGACGCGCTCCGCGCGGTGCGTGCCGCGCTCGAGATGCGAGAGGCCGCTGCCGAACTCGATGGCGAGATCGATGATCCCGACATCCGGATTCTCGTACGCATCGCCATCGACTGCGGCGAGGCGTTCGCCGACGAGGCCGCGGCCACCGAAGGGCGGATCGCGGCGGACGTGTTCAACACGGCGGCACGCCTGCAGGCGGCCGCCGAGCCGGGCGACGTGTTGGTCTCCGCGGCGGCCGAACGGATGCTCCGCGGCCGCGTGGATCTCGCGCCTCTGGGCCCGATCGAGCTCAAGGGGAAGGCCGAGCCGGTCCACGCCCATAGGGTCTTGAGCGTTCGTCCGGCGCCGGCCCGGGTCGAGACGCCGCTGGTGGGACGCGACCGCCACCTGACGGTGCTCCGACAGGCGCTGGAGGACGCGATCGAGGACCACGCGTGCGTGCTCGTGACCGTCCTGGCACCGCCCGGAGTGGGCAAGTCGCGCCTGGCGGCCGCGTTCGCAGACGCGGTACGCGAACGAGCGACGGTCCTCGTTGGACAGACCCCTTCCTACGGCGACGGCGTCACGTTCGCGCCGCTCGTCGAACTGCTCTCGCAGGCAGCCGGGCAAGCATCAGGAGAGGCCGAGCGGGTCGCCGCGGTGCTCCGCGAACGGCTGGCCGCTCAGCCCGACGGGCCGGCCGTGGGCGACCGGCTGGCGCAGGTTCTCGGCGTCGGCGAGGCGCTCGCGTCCGACGCCTCCTGGGCGGTCAGGCGCCTGCTCGAGGTCCTCGCCTCGGAGCGACCGCTCGTCGTGGTGCTCGAAGACGTCCACTGGGCGGAGACGCCGATGCTCGACCTTGCGGATGCCGTCGTCGAGCGTGTCCACGGTCCCGTGCTCTTCTTGTGCCTCGCAAGGCCCGAGCTCCTCGAACAGCGTCCCACCTGGGCGGCTGGGAAGCCACGGGCAATCACCACGACGCTTCCCCCGCTTACGCCGGAGGATGCCCGGCTCGTCGCGGAGCACCTACTCGGGCCGCAGGCACCCATACTCGTCGTCGAGCGGGTCTGTGACACCGCCGAGGGGAACCCCTTATACCTGGAGCAGCTTACGGCGATGCTCGCGGATCAGGGGCTCCTCGCGAACGGCCGGTGGGTGGGGTCGGGCGACGCCGACGTCGAGATCCCCGTGACCCTGCAGGCCCTTCTTGCCGCGAGGCTCGATCGACTCGATCCGGTGCCGCGTCAGATCCTCGAGCGCGCGTCGGTCGAAGGTCGCCGGTTCCGTATCGCGGCGCTCCGCGCCCTCGCCTCGGAGGTGAGCCCCGACGAAGTCGAGAGTGCGATCGGCTCGCTCGAGAGGAAGGGTCTCCTGCAGCCGGAGGACGAGGCCGGCGGTCGATGGCGCTTCGCGCACGCGCTCGTCTTAGAGGCCGCGTATCAAGCCCTCTCCAAGGAGCTGCGAGCGGATATGCACGAACGTCTCGCCGACTGGATGATCGAGGAGGACGCAGACCAGCCCGACGTCGACGAGTCGGTCGCGCGACACCTCGAGCGCGCACTGCATCTGCGCGAAGAGGTCGGCGCGCGCGATGAGCGTTCGGCCGCCCTGTCGGAGCGTGCTGGCCAATTATTCGCTAACGCTGGATCGCGGGCATACGCCGCAGTCGACTTCATCACGGCCCGCGACCTCCTCGGCAGAGCGGCGGCGCTCCTGCCCGAGCGATCCCCTCGTCGCTTGGACCTCCTCGCGAACCTCGGAGCCGCCCTCGCGGATTCGGGCAGGACCGAGGAGGCAGAGACCCTGCTTTCGGACGCTCAGGAGCAGGCCCGCGCGGCGGGCTCTGAGCGCGACGCGCTCCGCGCTTCGGTTCAACTCCTCGTCAACCGTATCTACCGCTCGCCCACCGAGGCCGAGATCGAGTCCGCCGTCATCGAGGCGCGCGCCGCCGCCGACGCGTTCGAGGTGTTAGACGACGACGTCGGCTTGGCGGAGGCCGCGCTTGCCATCAGTTACCTCCAGGAGACGCGTGGACGCATCGCCGAGGCGCGGCCGTGGGCTTCCAGTGCTTTTCGTCACGCCCTCGCCGCCGGGCACCCCCGGGAGGCCACACAGGCCGCCGCCGACCTGGTCGGGCTCGCGATCTTCGGGCCACTTCCGTTCGATCGGTTCGCTGCCGATGCCGATGAGCTACTCTCACTCGGCGATCCGATATCCGGCAGCGTCGCCCACGCCTTGATGGCGGCGGCCGCCCTCGCGGTGGGTGACGATCTCGGGTTCCACGAGCACGAGGAACGATGGCAGGACGTTC
>JBEVNN010000266.1:0-4668 GCA_040508095.1 Gaiellaceae bacterium | reverse complement strand
ACCTGGCCGCAGTCAACTCCGTGCTGCTTCCCGAGCAGGAGAGCGAGGCGCTCGCGCTGGCCAGGCGGATCGTGGCGGGCCTGGAGTCCGGCGAGCTGGAGCCCACAGCCGGGGCAATCGCGCCGCTCGCGGACGATCCACCGGTCGGGTAGGAAGCGGGCGGAGGGGATCGAACCCTCATAACCAGCTTGGAAGGCTGGGGCTCTACCATTGAGCTACGCCCGCGCGCGCTCTTCAAGCCTACCCTCGAAATAGCGCGAAAACCGACCACCGGTTTCCCCATTAGGGTGAGCCGGTGGAGCGGGTCGTCCTGGCGAGGCACGGGGAAAGCGAGCTGTCGCTCGTCGGCCGGACAAACGGCGACCCGTCGGTCGCCGTCGGCCTGACCGAGGCAGGGCGCGAGGAGGCACGGCAGCTCGGCCGCGACCTTGCCGGCGAGGCGGTCGACCTCTGCGTCACCTCGGAGTTCCTGCGCGCACAGCAGACGGCCGACCTCGCGCTCGCGAGCCGCGAGGTGCCGCGGCTCGTGCTGGCCGAGCTGAACGACATCCGCTTCGGCGAGTTCGAGGGACGCCTGCTGACCGAGTACCGCGCCTGGGCGCACTCACACGGGCCCGACGAGCCCGCGCCGGGCGGCGGTGACAGCCGCGCGCAGACCGTCGCGCGCTACGTGGCCGCCTACGGAGAGCTGCTCGACCGGCCGGAGGCCTCGGTGCTCGTCGTGGCGCACGGCCTCCCGGTGCGGTATGTGCTCGACGCGGTCGAGGGCCACAATCCCGCCGCCGCAGTCGCCCAGGTGCCCTACGCCGAGCCGTTCCGGCTCAGCGCGCACGAGCTGCGCACGGCCGTCGCCCGCCTTGCCGCGTGGGCCGACAACCCGGTCTGGGTCTAGCGGAACGTGAAGTCCGCGATGGACGCGTTCGGACAGCGGATCTGGCGCGAGAAGATCGCCTGCTCTAAGGGTTCGCGGCGATTGTCAACCGTGCGACAATCTGGACGGCGCAAGGGTTTATGAGGGGGCTGCGCCGGAGCGCACGTGACAGCCATTCCCGAGACCACGGAAGCCCCTGCGGACCTGACGCCGTTCGTGCCGCGCGTGGTCATCGACTGGCTGCGCGCCGAGCCGGAGGCCCGGCGGCGCGACCTCGAAGGGACGCTCGTCTTCGTCGACATCTCGGGCTTCACCGCGATGTCGGAGCGGCTTGCGCAGAAGGGGAAGGTCGGCGCCGAGGAGGTCACCGAGGTGATGAACCTCGTGTTCGCGCGCCTGCTCGAGGTCGCGTACGCGGGTGGCGGCGGCCTGCTCAAGTTCGGCGGCGACGCGCTCCTGCTGTTCTTCACCGGCGAGCAGCACACCGAGCGAGCCTGCGACGCGGCCTACGGGATGCGCAAGGCGCTGCGGGAGCTCGGCCGGCCGCGGACGTCGGCGGGGCCGGTGACGCTGAAGATGCACGTCGGCATCCACAGCGACGTCTTCGACTTCTTCCTCGTGGGTGGGTCGCACCGCGAGCTGCTCCTGACCGGGCCCGGGGTGACCCGGGCGGTCGAGATGGAGGCCGGCGCCGAGGCCGGCGAGATCCTCATCAGCGAGGAGACCGCGGCGACGTTGCCCGAGCGGATCCTCGGCGGCGAGAAGGAGGGCGGGCTCCTGCTGAAGGCGCCGCCCGGAGCCGCGCAGTGGATCGAGCTGCTGCCGCCCGCCGAGGGCCTCGACCTCGCTGCATGCGTGCCGGGGCCGGTCCGCCGCCACGTCGAGTCCGGTCGGGCCGAGCCCGAGCACCGCCAGGCGGCGGTCGCGTTCGTCCACTTCGGCGGTGTCGACGAGATGCTCGAGACGAGCGGCCCGGACGAGCTCGCGGACGCGCTCCAGGCGCTCGTCACGGGTGCGCAGCAGGTGGCCGACGAGCACGGCGTGACGTTCCTCGAGACCGACATCGACCGCGACGGCGGCAAGATCGTCCTCGTCGCCGGGGCGCCCCAGACCGAGGGCGAGGACGAGGAGCGCATCATCCGCACCGCGCGCGGCATCGCCGACCTCGAGACGCCGCTCCCGCTGCGGCTCGGGGTGAGCCGCGGCCGCGTCTTCTCGGGCGAGGTCGGGGCCGAGTTCCGCCGCACGTACACCATCCTCGGGACGACGGCCGCACTCGCCGCACGGTTGATGGGCAAGGCGAAGCCCGGGCAGCTGCTGACGACTCCGGACACGCTCGAGCGCGCGCGCAGCGCGTTCGAGACGACCACGCTCGAGCCGCTCACGCTCAAAGGCATCGCCGAGCCGGTGACCGCGCTCGACGTTCACTCCGTCCGTGGGGTCGAGGCCCAGGTGCCGGCCGCCGCGGAGCAGGAGCTCCCGTTCGTCGGCCGCGAGCGGGAGCGCGCCGTGCTTTCGGCCGCGGTGGCGCCCGTGCGCGCGGGCTTCGGGACGCTGGTCGAGCTCGTCGGCGAGCCCGGGATCGGCAAGTCGCGGCTCGCGTACGACCTCCTCGAGCAATGCGGCGACATGCTGCAGCTGACCGCGACCTGCGAGCAGTACGAGTCCGCGACTCCGTATCACCCGTTCCAGCCGCTGCTCGTCGAGCTGCTCGGCGTCGAGCTCAACGGCAGCGGGGCCCACAACCGGGAACTCCTCTCCGACCGGCTCGCCCAGGTGGACGAGGAGCTCGTCCCGTGGACGCCGTTGCTGGCCGCGCCGCTGAACATCGAGGTGGAGTCGACGCCCGAGGTCGACGCGCTCGACCGCGCGTTCTGGCGGGCGCGACTGCACGGCGTCGTCGCGCAGCTCCTCGGCGGGCTGCTCGACGGCCCGACGCTGCTGCTCTTCGAGGACGTCCACTGGATGGACGACGCGTCCTCCGAGCTGCTCCGCCACCTGGGGACCCAGCTCCACAACTATCCCTGGCTGACCTGCACCACTCGCCGGCCCGGCTCGGACGGGTTCGTCGCGGCAGAGGGCAACCCGCCGCTGCCGGCACTCTCCCTGAGGCTCGAGCCGCTCACCGCCGATGACGCGAAGTCGCTTGCCCAGGCGGCGGCCGGCGAGCGAAGGCTCAGCGACCAGGAGCTCGAGGCGATCGCGGAGCGCGGCGGCGGCAACCCGCTCTTCCTGCGCGAGCTCGCGTTGCCAGACGAGCCCACCGCCGAGGCAGAGCAGCTGCCCGAGACGGTCGAGGCGCTCGTCGCCGCGCGGATCGACCGGCTCGAGGCGGGCGACCGGGCGCTGCTGCGCTGGGCCTCGGTGCTCGGCGTCTCCTTCTCGGGCTCGCTGATCGACGACGTGCTCGAGGGCGACGAGGACGTCGCGTCGGCGTCGGACGCCTGGGAGCGGCTCGGGGAGTTCGTCGAGCGCGACCCGCACACTCCAGGCGCGTTCCGCTTCCGGCACGCCCTGATCCGCGACGCCGCCTACGAGGGCCTGCCCTTCAAGCGCCGCCGCGACCTGCACGGGCGCGTGGCCGAGGTGATCGAGCTGCGGCAGGGCGAGCGGCCCGAGGAAGAGAGCGAGCTGCTGTCGCTGCACTACTACCGCGCCGAGCGCTGGTCGGAGGCCTGGCGCTACTCGGTGGTCGCAGGACGGCGCGCGGACGAGAAGTACGCGAACGTCGAGGCGCAGCAGTTCTTCGAGCGCGCGCTCGAAGCCGCGCGGAAGGCGGGAGACGTGGAGCAGATCCAGGTCGCAGCCGTCTGGGAGGCGCTGGGCGACGTGCGCATGCGGCTGGGCGACTACGTGGGCGCGGAGGCTGCGTACCGGGCGTCTCGCAAGTCGTTCCCGGGCGGCCCGGTCGAGCAGGCCCGCCTGATCCAGAAAGAGGCGGTCGTGCCACTCCGGATCGGGCGCTACCCCCAGGCCCTGCGCCGGCTGAGCCAGGCTCTACGGACACTGGAAGACGTGGAGGGCGCGGCGGCCGCGGCCGAGCGCGCGAGGCTATTCGGCTGGTACGCCCAGGTGCTCCTGCACCAGCGCCGGCCCGTTGCGGCGATCGAGTGGTGCCAGCGGACACACGAGGAGGCGGAGAGCACCGAGGCCCGCGACGCCGTCGCCCAGGCGGACTTCATCCTCGACTGGGCCTACGTCGCGCTCGGGCGGCGGGAAGAGGCCACCTACTCCACGCGCGCGATCGAGATCTACGAGGAGCTCGAGGACTTCGACCGGCTCGCGTGGGTCCTGAACAACCTCGGCGGCTACGTCTACCTCGACGGCGAGTGGGACGAGGCGCTCGCTCTCGCCGAGCGCGCTCGAGCCGCGTTCAAGAAGATCGGCGACGAGAACCACGCCACGATTGCGGCGCTGAACATCGCCGAGGTCCGGTCCGACCAGGGGCGGTACGACGAGGCCGAGCCCGTCCTGCGGGAGGTGCTCGACGTCCGGCGGGCGGGCGGGATCCCGCTCGAGGTCGCGGAGGCGGCAAGCGTGCTCGGCCGCCACTCGGCGCGCGTCGGCAACGCCGACGAGGCCCGCACGCTGCTCGAGGAAGCGCGAGAGCTGTACGTCGCCGAGGCCGACGAGGTCGAGCTGCTCACCACGGACGCGCGAATCGTCGAAGCGCTCGTGCTGGCGGGCGCAGGCGAGGAAGCGCTCTCGCTCGCCGCCGAGGCGCTGGCGAGGGCGGAGACGACGCCCGGAGTCTCGGTGGTCGTCGCAAACCTGCACCGGCTGCGCGCCTGGGCGCT
>JBEVNN010000252.1:0-3745 GCA_040508095.1 Gaiellaceae bacterium | reverse complement strand
CTTCGCCGGCACAGCCACGCGCGGGCCTCTCGGACGCGCCGAGGTGCAGCTGACGATCGACAACGCCGACGGCGCCCTTCCGATCGAGTACTCCGAGGTGACGATCAGCCGGACGCTGTTCCGCAGCGGCGCGAGCGAGTACGCGATCAACGGTGAGACCTGTCGTCTCCTGGACGTGCAGGAGCTCCTGAGCGACTCCGGGCTCGGTCGCGAGATGCACGTCATCGTCGGGCAGGGACGCCTCGACAGCGTGCTGCAGGCGACGCCCGAAGACCGCCGCGGCTTCATCGAAGAGGCGGCGGGCATCCTCAAGCATCGCCGGCGCAAGGAGAAGACGCTCCGCAAGCTCGAGGCGATGGAGGCCAACCTCACGCGCCTCAGCGACCTCGCCGGCGAACTCAGACGGCAGCTCAAGCCCCTCGGACGCCAGGCCGAGATCGCGCGCGAGGCGGCGACGATCGCCGCTGTCGTGCGGGACGCCAAGGCGCGCATCTTCGCCGACGATCTCTCGTCGCTCCGCGCCCAGCTGGCCGATCATGCGCGCAGCGAGCAGGAGCGGCAGGCGCAGCGCGTCGTCCTGCAGGATCAGCTCGAGCACGTGCGCCACCGCGTCGAGCAGCTCGAGACCGATCAGCGCTCCGAGGCCGTCGACGACGCTCGCCGGGTGCTGCACGGACTCGAGCGCGTCCAGGAGCGACTACGTTCGCTCTACACGCTCGCCGGACAGCGGCTGTCGCTGCTCGGCGACTCGGAGGACGACGATCGGCTCGAGCTGACGACCGTCTCGCAGGCGATGATCGACGAGGCCCGCACCGAGATCGACGAGATCGGCGCCGGCCTGGGCGATGCGCAGGACGCCGCCGCATCGGCATCGCGCGACGTCATGCGCGCGCGCGCCGAACTCGATGCCCTGGACGTGGACATCGCCGCCCAGAGCGCACTCGTCTCCGAACACGACATGCGCCTGACGGCTCTGCGGGGCACGGCCGAGGCCGCCTCGTCGGCCCTCGCCGCCGTCCGCGCCGGCGTGGAGCGACAGCAGAAGGCGCTGGATGCCGCGCTGCTGCGCCGCTCCGAGGCCGAAGACGTGCTCGCGGGAGTGGACCCGAACCTCGTGCCCGAGGGGTCTGCCGCCGACTACGCGGCCGCCTACGACCGCGCGCAGCGCGACGCGACGGATGCCGAGACCGAAGTGGGGGCGCTCCGCGAGCGGCTCCACGCCGCGGAGCGCGAGAGCGAAGCACTCACGGCGCAGACGACCGCCCTCGGCCGTGCGCTCGAGGTCAAGAGCGCCGCGGCGGCGGTCATCGCGGAGGGCCGCTCCGGGCTGCTCGGCCTCGTCGGCGACGCCGTCCAGGTCACGCCGGGCTACGAGGCGGCGATCGCCGCCGTCCTCGGTCCCGTCGCCGAGGGTGTGCTGGTGCAGGACCGCGATCGCGCATTCGGTCTCGCCGACGAACTGCGCACGGCCGACCTCGGCGTCGTCGACATCGTCATCGCCGAGTCCGCCGCGGCGCATCGCGACCTGCCGACGGGGCAGGGGATGACCGCCGCGCGGTCGGTCGTCAGCGGCCCCGAGGGTGTGCTCGGCATCCTGTCGCACGTCGTGATCGTCGACGACCTCGCCACGGCGGTGCCCGCACTGTCGGCTGCCGCCGGCGACGGACCGATCACGGTCGTGACGCGCGCCGGCGAGGTCTACACCGAGAATTCGCTCCGGGCCGGGGCGGGGGCATCCCGCTCCCGACTGGAGCTCGCGGCGGAGCGCGATGCGGCCGCCGATCGCCGCGACGAGATCGTGGTCGTCGCGGATTCGCTCCGCGAGGCGCTGTCGGATGCCGCGCGCGCACTCGAAGCGGCCCGGCAGCGCACGAAGGCCGCCCTGACGACCCTGCGGGACCACGATGCGGCCCTCGCCGCCCACGCCGAGCACGTCAACCGCGCGACGGTGCGGCACGAGGCGGCGGTCGCGGAGTGCGATCGCCTGGCAGCGGGGCTCGCCCAGACCGAAGGTGCCGTCGTCGAGGCCGAGGAGGCGGCGCGTGTCGCCGACGAGCGGCTCACCGCGGCGCTCCAGGCGCCGCGGCCGATGCTCGACGCGTCCGCGCGAGAGGGCATGCTCGGCGACCTCGAAGCCGCGCGGGACGCCGAGATGCGCGCCCGCCTGGACGTCGAGACCCTGCGCGAGAGGATCCGCGCCGGCGAGGCCCGCGTCGTGCAGCTCGAACGCCAGCGGGAGCGCGAACGCGAGGCCGCCGCCGAGGCGGCGCGGCGCGCAGTCCTGCGCCGCGCTCAGCGCGACGTCGCGGCCGACGTGGCGGCGAGCCTGCCGCCGGTGCTGGATTCGATCGACCGCTCGGTGTCGCTCGCGCGCGTCGAGCTCGCCACGGCCGAATCCGCGCGCACCGCGCTCACCGCCGAACTCGCCGAGCTCCGCACGCAGGAGGCGAGCGTCCGCGAACGACTCGCAGGGCTCACCGAGAGCGTCCACAGCCTCGAGCTGCAGATCCACGAGAAGCGTCTGCACGTCACGGGGCTCGTCGAGCGCGTGTCCTCCGAACTCGGACTGGGCGAAGATATTCTCCTTTCGGAATACGGCCCGGATCAGCTGATCCCGGCAGATCCGCTCGAGGAGGGCGCCGATCAGGAGTCCGTCCCGTACGACCGCGCGCAGCAGCGGCGACGACTGCAGGACGCGGAGCGCAAGCTCGGGCAGCTGGGGCGGGTCAACCCGCTCGCTCTCGAGGAGTTCGCCGCGCTCGAACAGCGCCACAAGTTCCTCACCGATCAGCTCGCCGACCTCGCCCAGACCCGCACCGATCTGCTCACGATCATCGAAGAGCTCGACGAGCGGATGCAGACGATCTTCCTCGCCGCGTTCGAAGACACCCGGATCGCCTTCGGCGAGGTGTTCCCGATCCTGTTCCCCGGCGGCGCGGGAAGCATCTCGCTCACGAATCCCGACGACCCGCTGACGACGGGCATCGAGGTGGCCGTGCGGCCCGTCGGCAAGAAGATCGAACGACTGTCCCTGCTCTCGGGCGGAGAACGGTCGCTGGCCGCAGTGGCTTTCCTCACCGCGATCTTCAAGGCGCGTCCGAGTCCGTTCTACATCCTCGACGAGGTCGAGGCCGCGCTCGACGACGCGAACCTCGGGCGGCTGCTGGGAGTGTTCGAGCAGCTCCGGGAGTCGAGCCAGCTGATCGTCATCACCCACCAGAAGCGCACGATGGAGATCGCCGACGCGCTCTACGGCGTCTCGATGCGCCAGGACGGCGTGTCGGCGGTCGTCGGGCAGCGGATCCAGGAGCGGGCGACCGCCTAATCTTGAGGCATGGCTGAAAGCTCCTGGTCGCTCGGCCGCGCGCTGCGCGGGATGTTCGTCAAGCCCACGATCGACGAGACGACGTGGGAGGACCTCGAGACCGCGCTCCTCACCGCGGATTTCGGTCCCGACATCACGGAGCGGATCGTCGACGAGCTCCGTGAGAAGGTCGAGCGATACCGCACGACGGATCCGCGAGACCTGCAGCGCATGCTGAAGGAGACGCTCGAGGAGCACTTCGCGAAGTTCGACACGACCCTCACGCTCACCGAGCGCCCCGCCGTCGTTCTCGTGGTCGGGGTCAACGGCGTGGGCAAGACCACCACGATCGGCAAGTTCGCGAAGTTCCTCCAGCGCTACGGCCGCTCCGTGGTCGTCGGGGCCGCCGACACCTTCCGCGCGGCGGCCGTCGATCAGCTG
>JBEVNN010000197.1:0-8940 GCA_040508095.1 Gaiellaceae bacterium | reverse complement strand
TTGGCAGGCGCACGCGCGCCCGTTCGCGTTCGAGCCGGAGCAGGACTACGCCGAGGGCGCCTGGCGCTTTCTCACCGGCACGCCGAACGTCCCCGCCCTCTACGCCGCCACCGCGGGGTACGACGTGATCGAGGACGTGGGCGTTGGCCCGATCCGCGAGCGGTCACTCGAGCTGACGACGCTGCTGATCGAGCTACTCGATGAGGCCGGCTTCAAGGTCGGCAGCCCGCGGGACCCCGCCCGGCGGGGCGGCACCGTCTGCGTCAAGCCTCCGGACTCCAAGCGCATCAACCGTGGGCTCGCCGAGCGCGGTGTGATCTGCGACTGGCGCCCCGACGTCGGGCTGCGCCTCGGGCCGCACTTCTACAACTCCGAGGACGAGCTGCGGTTTGCGGTCGAGCAGATCGTCGAGCTCAGCGGCCAAGCAGCTCCAGCAGGCGCCCGGCGTACCTAGGCGCCGTCGGCTCGTCCTCGTGCATGAAGTAGCAGTAGACGCGCAGGCGTTCGTTCAGCAGCGGCCGAATCCGATCCGCCCATGCCGCGAGCTCGTCGTCGGAGTACGGCGGCTCGCGCAGGCGCAGGTAGCGGAAGGGGGCCTCGCCTTCGAATGAGCCGACGCGGACGGCGTTCGGCGGCAGGTCGGCTTCGATCCCGTCCCACGACTCGTGGCGCAGGTCGAGGGCCAGCTGCACCGACGGATCGAACGAGCCGAGGAGCAGCGTCAGCAGGCCCTCGTCGCGGGCGGCTGCCACCACGGCGCGGATCGGGCCTAGCCGCTCGCCGAGCAGCGCAACGCGCTGCGAGAACGTCCCGAAGTCGGAACGCCGATGTGCGTTCAGCTTCGGGGCAAACTCGAAGCCCGATGGCGTGTGCTCGGCCCACCGCTCGAAGAGCTCCTCGCGGGGCAGGCGGTAGCCGGTCGTGTTCAGCTCGACGGTCGCGAAGCGCTCGGCGTAGTGGCGGAGGAAGTCCTCGGGTTTCGTGCCGACGGGGTAGAAGTCGGGCCTCCAGGACGGATACGACCAGCCGGAAGTGCCGACATATGCCCCGGATACACTCGCCGAGGTGTCCACGACCGCCGAAGTGATACCCGAGACCGGCATCCCCGTCCTCGACCACGGCTTCGTTCGGCTTGACGGCGCGCTGGCCGACGACCTCTCCGTCGTGAACGGCGCGCGCGTCAGCTTCGCCCGGCGCAAGGAGGAGATGGACGATTCCGACGAGGGCCTGATCCGCTTCCTGATGCGCGAGCGGCACGGGACCCCGTTCGAGCACAACGCGTTCCGCTTCCACGTGCGCTGCCCGATCTTCGTCGCCCGCGAATGGTTCCGGCACCGCGTCGGCTCATTCAACGAGTTCTCGATGCGCTACGCGAGGGCCTCGGACGAGTTCTACGTGCCCGACGCCGAGGACGTGCGAACGCAGGTCGGGAAACCGGGGGCGTACTCGTTCGAGCCTGTGTCCGACGAGCTCGCCGAGCAGACGCGCGAGAAGCTGCAGGAGGTCTACGACGCCGCGTACCAGACGTACGAGGAGCTGGTCGAGGCCGGCGTCGCGCGCGAGGTTGCCCGCGCAGCGCTGCCGGTCGGCGCCTACACCGAGTTCTACTGGACGGTCAACGCGCGCTCGCTGATGAACTTCATCTCGCTGCGCAACTCCGAGACCGCGCAGCGCGAGATCCGCCGCTACGCCGAGGCGTGCGAGCGGTTTCTCGAAGAGCAGATGCCGGTCACGTACGCGGCGTTCGTCGCGAACGACCGCACCGCGCCCTAGCCGACTAGGTCGTCAGCACGACCGGGTGCTTGCCGCTCCCGGGTCGTTCGACCGTGACCACCCAACCCGTGACGCCCTTGAGGCTGAACGGCGCGTTCAGGCGCAGCCCGTCGGTGTTGCCCGCGGCGCGGAAGGTGCCGCAGGAAGCAGCCCGGGCGTTCGCGCCGCGGCTGATGAACATCTCGTAGTACTCGCCCTTGGGCAGCGGCGCGAGGTTCTTCACGTCGACCTTCAACGGCCAGTTCCCTGCTGAGTCCCTCTTGCCGACGTAAAGCAAGGCGGAGGCCTTTGATGCAGCCGTGGTGCCGTGCATCGGCAGCTGGGCCACCTCGTTGAACGGCGACCCGTGGCGCTCGCCCGAGATGAACCCGCCGAGGAACGCCGTCAGCGCGATCGCCGCGGCGATGCCGAGCAGCAGGCCGGTCCGGCGTCGCGGCAGGAACGAGACGTTGTCGCGCGGCTTCTCCGGCTCGACAGGCTCCTGCAGCTGGGGCGGCAGTTCTGGAGGCGGGCCGGCGGCGACGAGCAGCTCGTGCACCCGCCGGAGGCGCTCCGCCTCCTCGGGCGGCAGGTCCCCGCCCACGAGGTCGCGGAAGTCAGGCGCGTCGCTCATGCGAGCTCGTCCTCCAGCAAGCCGGACAGGCGGTGCAGCGCGGCGCGCGTGCGGGTCTTCACGGTGCCGAGCGGGATGTTCAGGAACTCCGCGATCTCGGACTGCGACAGGCCGCTCCAGTACGCAAGCTCGATCACGGTGCGCTCGTTCGAGGAGAGCCCCTCGAGAGCGCGGTGGACCCGCCAGGCGGTCCAGCTCGACTCGGCTCGCTCGGGCGGGCCGGGCTCGGAGGAGGCCCGGTCGGGTACCTCTGCCGGCGGCTCAGCGCGGGCGCGGCCGCGGTCGGTGATGGCGTTGCGCGCGACGGCGTACAGCCACGGCGCCCCGGGCCCGCGCTCGGGCTTGTAGCTTCGGGCGGCGCGCCAGATCGAGGCGAACGTCTCCTGCACCGCGTCCTCGGCGCGGCCGCGGTCGCCGAGCCGCCTCAGCGCCAGCCCGAACACCGGCCGGGAGTAGCGGCGGTACAGCACTTCGAAGGCGTCGCGGTCGCCCTCCGCGGAGCGGGTGATCAACTCGCCGTCGGTGCACTCGTCGGCGGCCACGGCGGGCATCGTGGCGGCTCCCGGGCGGACGGGCAAGGAGGGTGTGGTCAGGACGAGCTCCATCGCATGAATCTACGGCCTCGGCGAGACGACGGTTTGCAGCGAGCGGCCGCCGTCGACGAACAGCGTAGTGCCGGTGACGAAGTCGGCGCCGGCGAGGAACACGACGGCCTCGGCGACGTCCTCCGGGGAGCCGACGCGGCCCAGCACCGTCTCTTCGGCGCGCCGTTCCTCCTTGTCTCGCGCGACCGCGACGGGCCCCGGGGCGACGCCGCAGACGCGCACCTCGGGCGCGAGCGCGCGCGCGAGCACGCGCGTGAGCATCGCCTGCGCGGCCTTGGCGGCCGAGTGCGCGGCGAACGACGGCCACGGCTGGTAGCCGGCGACGTCCTCGATCATGACCACGCAGCCGCGGGAGGCACGCAGGTGCGGCGCTGCGGCCTGGGTGACGAAGAAGCTGCCCTTTGCCGTCGCGCCGAAGGCGGCGTCCCAGTCCGCCTCCGTGAGCTCCTCGACCGGCTTGGGCGCGAATCCCTCGCCCGCCGCGTTGACGACCAGGTCGAGCCCTCCGAGCTCCCGCGCCGCCCGTTCGACGAGCGCCCGCGCCTCCTTCGGCCGCGAGACGTCGCCGTCTGCGCGGCCTGCCGCCAGCACCGACCACTCCTCGCGCTCCAGCCGCCTGGCGATTGCCTCGCCCACGCGGCCCAGCCCGCCGGTGACGAGAGCGCGGCGCAAGTCCGGGCGCGTTGCGGGATCATCTGGAGTAGCCATGAAGACGCTCGCAGCAGTTTGCATCGCAGCCGGGGCCGTTGCGTCCGCCGCCCTCGCGCTCCCGCCCGTGACGGTGACGCTCACGGCGACGCCGACCGTCGTCACCTACGGCCAGAAGGTCGCGTTCAGTGGCCAGGTCTCGACGAAGAAGGCGAACCAGCAAGTCGTGATCCAGGGCACGGCCTGCGGCTCGACGAACACGACGAAGGCGGCGACCGTCAAGACGACTGCCAACGGCATGTACACGGTTCCGGCCACGCCGGCGCTCGGGACGACCTACCGCGCGAGCTTCAAGAACGGGACGAGCCAGCCGGCCGTGATCTCGGTCAAGCCGGCGCTCGAGCTGAAGCGCGTTGCACGCGGCTCCTTCACCGCGAACGTGACGGCCGGCCAGGCGCTGACCGGCAAGTTCGTGCTCTTCCAGCGCTACAAGAAGCTGAAGAAGCGCTGGGTGCAGGTGAAGCGCATCGCGCTGAAGACCTCGGTCGCCGGGACGAAGCCGACCGTCGTCAGCTCCGTCTCGTTCACGTCAAGACTTCGCGCGGGCACGCGCGTGCGCGTGATGATCTCGAAGGCCCAGGCCGGGCCCTGCTACCTGACCGCGGCCAGCAAGTCGATCCGCACCTAGCGGCCGATCGCCTCCTGGTACCGCTCCGCGACCGCGTCCCAGTTGACGACGTTCCACCAGGCCGCGAGGTAGTCGGGACGCCGGTTCTGGTACTTGAGGTAGTAGGCATGCTCCCAGACGTCGATCCCGAGCAGCGGCACGTCGTCGGTGAGCATCGGCGAGTCCTGGTTCGCGGTCGAATAGACGGCGAGGCCCGTCCCGTCATGGACGAGCCACGACCAGCCTGAGCCGAAGCGCTTCACGCCGGTGTCGTTCAGCTGCTGCTTGAGCGTGTCGAGGCTGTCGAAGGTGTCGGCGATCGCGTCGGCGAGCGCGCCGCCGGGCTCGCCGCCGCCGTCGGGGGTCATGATCTCCCAGAAGAGCGAGTGGTTGGCGTGCCCGCCCACGTTGTTGCGCGCGGCGGTCTGCTTGTCCGCGGGGAGGATGTCGAGGTTCGTCAGGATGTGGTCGACTGGCTTGTCGGCGAGCGGCGTCCCCTCCAAGGCGGCGTTCGCGTTGTCCACGTAGGCCTGGTGGTGCTTGTCGTGGTGGACGCGCATCGTCTGCTCGTCGATGTGCGGTTCGAGCGCGGCGTAGTCGTAGGGGAGAGGTGGTACCTCGAACGGCATCTGGGCTCCTTTCCTAGCTGCGCTGAGGCTAACGGGTTCGACGCTCCTGCGGGCGTTATGCTCAGCCGTTCCGCCACTTCGAAAGGAGCTAGCTTGGCCACGCTCGCGTTCAACCGGGAAGAGATCACGCCGAGGCAGCTGAAGCCCGCGCTGCTCGAGCTCGACGGCATCTCGCGCGAGTCGGTCGAGGCGCACTACAAGCTCTACGAGGGCTACGTCAACAAGCGCAACGAGATCATGGGCAAGCTCGACGAGCTCGACGTCTCCTCCGCGAACCAGGTCTACTCGGAGGTGCGCGCGCTCAAGGTCGATCTCAGCTTCGCGATCGGCGGGATCAAGAACCACGAGATCTACTTCGACCACCTCGGCGGCGGAGGCGGCGAGCCCGACGGGGCGATCCGCGAGCTGCTCTTCCGCGATTTCGGCTCGCTCGAAAACTGGCGGGCCGACCTGAAGGCGACCGGGATGGCCGGGCGCGGCTGGGCCTGGACGGCCTACGACTGGGACGAGGGGCGCCTGTTCAACTACATCGGCGACGCACAGAACACGTTCCCGGTCTGGAACGCGACGCCGCTGATCGCGCTCGACGTCTACGAGCACGCGTACTTCCTCGACTTCCAGACGGACCGCGCGTCCTACATCGAGGTGTTCTTCGCCAACCTCGACTGGAAGGTCGTGAACGAGTGGGTCGAGGGGTACCAGATCACGCCCTGAGGCGTTGATGCCCTGAGCACCGCGTTCTTCGCACTGGTCGGGTACCTCGCGGGAAGCATCCCGACGGGGTACTGGCTCGTCCGGCTCCTCCGGCGCGAGGACATCCGGAAGGTCGGGAGCGGGAACATCGGTGCGACCAACGTCTGGCGGACGTACGGCGCACGCTACGGCGTGCCGGTGATGCTGCTCGACACGCTGAAGGGGTTCATTCCCGCGCTGCTGGCGACGATCTACGTCGGCCATCTCGCCGGCGTTATCGCGGGCGCCGCTCGGCCACTGGCGGCCGCTGTTCCTGAAGTTCGCGCGCGGCGGGAAGGTGGTCGCGACCTCCGGTGGAGCCTTCCTCGGCGTCGCACCGCTCGTCGGCGGCATCGCGCTGGTCGTCTGGATCGTCGTCTTCGCGGTCTGCCGCTACGCGTCGGTGGCGTCGATCTCGGCCGCGATCTCGCTACCGGTGGCGGCGGTGGTGCTCCACGAGCCATGGCCGGTGATCGTCTTCGCGGCCTTCGCGGCGCTCGCGGTCGTCGTGTTGCACCGCCCGAACATCAGCCGCCTGCGGGCGGGCGCCGAGACGCGCTTCCGCTTCCGCCGGTCTCCCGCTGCGCCGACCCGACACGGTGTCTGACACGGGGCGGCTGGTCAGATGTCCGCGCTACGCAGGCGAAGTCACACCTTCTTGACGGATGCGTTGCACTTCCGCGTGCGTGTCTGACACCGCGTTTACGCGCTGAGCCACTCGCGCAGCTCGGTGTGGTGCTCCGCCGGCGCGGCGCCCTCGAGCTCGGCGCGCAGTTCGCCGGCCGTGCCGTAACGCTCGGCGACCACGTCGTGCGCGTGAATCGTCTCCAGGTTCACCTGGCGCGAGAGCAGGAAGTCGCCGTCGCCGAGCCCGGGGTAGGCCGCCAGCGCGTCGCGCAGCGCGATCCGCACGGAGTCCTCGACGAAGCGCGGCTGCAAATGCGCGTGCTCCACGACGAACAACTCGTCGGGCCGCTTCAGCAGCTCGTAGACCGGTGAGCTCATCGAGCCCTCCACGATCCGGACCAGCTCCTCCGCGTTGACCGGCTCCTCCGAGCCGACGAACAGCGTCCCGCGCCCGCGCTGGTTGTGCGTCGCGAGCGGGACGAGCTCGAGGATCCGCTCGACGTCGAGGTCGCCGAAGCCTGCGTCGCCGAGGCGCTCGGCCGCTCGCTCGCGCACGAGGCCCTGGGCGCACGGGCAGGCGTTGATGCCGTTGGCCTCGACGCCAACCAGCCGCCGCGTCCGCGCCTCCGAGGCGGCCGCGAGGCCGATCAGCGAGACCATCTCCTGCGTCGGCAGCCCGCTCACCGGCGTCTCGCGCTCGAGCGGGTAGCGCGCCACGATCCGCACCTCCGCCCGCAGCGCGTGCTGCCGGCGGACGATGTGCGACGCGATGTGTTCCGCGAGGTTCTCGACGAGCAGCGCCTCGCCGATCACGACCTGCTCGATCGCCTCCTCGAAGAGCTCCGGGAAGCGCGACATGTGGACGCCCTTGCGCGCGTGGTCGAGGTCGACCGTGCAGTCGATGTCCGCCGCGATCAGCTTCTCGTGGCCGCCGTGGCTGATGCGGATCGCTTTCTGGACCCCGCGCACGCCGGCGCGCGAGAGCGCGAGCGGAACCTCGGAAGGCCCGGCTTGCAGGTCGGGTGTGAGAAGCTGGCGAGGCTCGTCCACGGTTCAACGCTACCAACGCAACTTTGTCCGAAGATCCCGATTTCGCACGGCTCGTGCTGCTGGCCTGCCACGACCTGCGGACGCCGCTCGCGACCGTCCACGGCTTCGCGCACACGCTCGCCCGCGACGAAGGGCTGGACGAGACGACCGCGCGCTATGTCGGGATGATCGGGACCGCGTCGGGCCAGATGGCCGAGCTGATCGACCAGCTGTCCGTCGCGGCACGGCTTGCGGCCGACCGCTATGACCCGCCGCTCCGGGCGGCCGACACCCTCGCGTTGGCGGAGGGCGCCGCGGAGACGCTCGGCGAGGAGCGCGTCGGAGTCAGCGGAGAGGGCGCCGAGCTGGAGACCGACCCCGACGCGACGGAGCGCGCCGTCGCCGCGCTCGCGCGCTGCCTGCTGCGCCACGGAGGCCTCGAGCGCGTGGAAATCGAAGTGCGCGGACCGGAGCTTGAGCTCGCGCCGGTGACGCCGGCCTCGGCGCCGGTGGTGCTCGGCGAGGACCTGCGCGACCTCGGCGCCGCCGTCGCCGTGCGCGTCATCCGCGCCCGCGGCGGCAGCATCGAGGTCGACGGTGAGACCCTGCGCGTGCGGCTCGTGTGAGCTCCGGCTTCGTCAACGTCGACGACTTCGAGGCCGCGGCCCGCGAGCGGCTCCATCCCGGCGCACATGACTACATCGCGGGCGGCGCGGGCGACGAGCACACCCTGCGGGAGAACCGCGCCGCATTCGGGCGCTGGGAGCTGCGCCCGCGCGTGCTCGTCGACATCAGTTCGGTCACGACAGCGACGACAGTCCTCGGCACCGAGGTGGCGCTGCCCGTGCTCGTCGCGCCGACGGCGTTCCAGCGGTTGGCAGACCCGGAGGGCGAGCTCGCCACGGCGCGTGGGGCCGCCGCTGCGGGGACGGTCATGAGCCTCTCCACGCTCTCGAGCGTGACGCCGGCCGAGCTTGCGGCGGCCGCGCCGGGAGCGCCGCAGTGGTTCCAGCTCTACTGGTCGCGTGACCGCGGCTTCACGCAGGGACTCGTCGAAGCGGCTTTCGCCTCGGGCTTCAGCGCGCTCGTGCTGACCGTCGACCTTCCCGTTGCCGGCCGGCGCGAGCGCGACGTGCGCGCGGCGTTCAGGCTCCCGGACGACCTCCCGCTTCCGAACATTCCCCAGGAGCTGCGCGGCGACGACTTTCACACCGCACTGCATGCGGTCGTCGACGACACGCTGACGTGGCGCGACCTCGAATGGCTGCACTCGATCAGCTCCCTTCCGCTCGTGGTGAAGGGGATCCTGACCTCCGAGGACGCGCTGCTGGCCGCCGAGCACGGCGCCGCGGCCGTGGTCGTCTCCAACCACGGTGGACGCCAGCTCGACGGAGTGCCGCCGACGCTCGATGTCCTGCCGGAGGTCTTCGAGGCGGTGGGCGAGCGGGTCGAGGTGCTTCTCGACGGCGGCATCCGTCGTGGGGTCGACGTGCTCAAGGCGCTCGCTCTTGGCGCACGGGCGACGCTCTCGGGACGCTCTGTGCTCTGGGGCCTGGCGGCCGGTGGTGAGGAGGGGGTGACGCGGGTGCTGGAGGTCCTACGTCGCGAGATCGAGCT
>JBEVNN010000161.1:0-4840 GCA_040508095.1 Gaiellaceae bacterium | reverse complement strand
GCGGGGGCCGAGACCAGCGGCGCGTCGCGGCGCACGAGCTCCTCGGTCTCGCGCGTCATCCGGAACCCGAGCTCGTCCTCGAGGCGCACGGCTCGCAGGAGCCGAAGAGGGTCGTCCTGGAAGACCGTGTCGGCGACCGCGCGGATACGGCCGGCCTCGAGGTCACCGCGGCCGTCGTACGGGTCGACGGTCTCGTCGCCGCCGACCCGCTCCGCAATGGCGTTGATTCCGAAATCGCGGCTGGCGAGATCGTCCTCGATCGACCCCGGCAGAGGCGTGAAGTCGACGGTGCGCCCACCGTCGAGGGCGACGCGCCAGGCCCCGTGGCGCTCCGAGAGCGGGAACGGCGCGCCGCCGGAGCGCTTCGCGTAGGCGCGCGCGGCGCGCTGCGGCTCGCGGAGCGCGACGTCCAGGTCGACGACCGGCCGTCCGAGCGCCTGGTCGCGAACCGCGCCGCCGACCACCCAGGCCTCCTCGCCCGCGAACAGCTCCTCGACGAGCTCACGCATCGACGACCACCCTCCGCGCCCGCCGCGGGTCGGAGTTGACCCGGGACGTCAGCTCGTAGTTGATCGTGCCGGCCACGCGCGCGTGCGCCTCGGCGAGGACGCCGTGGCCGAGGATCGTCACCGGCGTGCCGGGTGGTTGCTCGTGCTCGAGCTCGACCGCGAACGTGTCCATCGAGACCGTCCCGACGACGCGTCGCGGCTCGCCGCCCACACGCACCTCGGTGCCGGTGAGGTCGCGACGGAAGCCGTCCGCGTACCCGACGGGGACGAGCCCAATCCAGGTCGGTGCCTCCGCGACGAACCGCCGCCCGTAGCCGGTGCTCTCGCCGGGCTCCAGGCGCTTCACCTGAGCGAGGTGGCTGCGCCATGAGAGTGCGGGCTCGAGACCGTCCGCCGCCGGGTCCTCGTCAAACGGCGAGAGACCGTAGAGCGCGACTCCGCAGCGCGCGGCGTCGAAGCGCGAGGACGGCAGACGTAGCGCGCCCGCGCTGTTCGCGACGTGCCGCATCAGGTACGAGTACGGCGCAGTCGCCTGCCGGAAGCGCTCCACCTGCTCTTCCGCGAAGGCGGGGTCGGAGTCGGCGGTCGCGAGGTGCGACATCAGGCCGACGACCTCCGCGCGCGGGCTCGGCAGCTCCGAGAGGCCCCAGCGCCCCATCCCGGTGTCGAGCTTCAGGTGGACGCGAACCCCCTCGGGCAGCTCTTCGTCCCACACGGCGAGCTCGAGCCGGGCCTCGCGCGCCTCGGCGATCTCGCGGCTCGACGCGGTCGGGCCCATCACGAGGATGCGCGCGAGGGAGAACTCCTGCCGCAGCTCCAGCCCCTCGGCGACGGTCGCGACGCAGAGCGCGCCCGCGCCCTCGTCGAGGACCGCGGCCGCCACGTCGACGGCGCCGTGCCCGTACGCGTCGGCCTTCACGACCGCCCAGAGCTGGGCGCCCTCGAGCGTCCGCAGCAGTGTGCGGGCGTTGCGCCGGACGGCGCCGAGGTCGACGGTCAGCTCAGACCGGTGCATCGAGCACCCGGGGCAGCGCCGCCACCACGTCGCTCGCCACGGCGCCGGCCTGTGGGAGCTCACGCGAAGCGAGCTGCTGCGCCGCGGCCGCCGCGGCTGCCGCCTGCCGCGGCTCGACTCGCTTCGACAGGAACGCCGCGACGATTCCGGTGAGGACGTCGCCGCTGCCGGCCGTCGCGAGCGCGGGGGTGCCGAGCGAAACGACGAGCACGCCCTCGCCCGGAGCCGCGACGAGGGTGTCCGCACCTTTGAGCAGGCAGACGCAGCGGAACGTGTCGGCGCCGCGCCGGACAGCCTCGAGCCGGTGCGCGGCGACCCACTCCGACCGCACGCCGAGCAGCCGCGCGAGCTCGCCTTCGTGCGGCGTGAGCACGGTCGGGGCCGAGCGCTCGAACGGCTCCAGCTCGTGCAACGCGTCGGCGTCGACCACCGCCGGCCGGTCGATCTCGGCGAGCAGCCGCCGCACCACCTCCTGCGGCCCGTGGCCTCGGCCCAGCCCGGGCCCGAGCGCGAGCGCGCCGGCCTTCGACGCAAACTCGGCGATGGGGTCGACGGCCCGCGGCGAGATGGTGCCGTCCTCCTCCGGGCAGGGCAGCTTCACCGCCTCGAGCAGGCGCTGCTCGAAGACGGGCAGGGTGGAGTCGGGCACGGCGACCGCCACGTAGCCCGCGTCGGCGCGGAAGGCAGCCTCGGCAGCGAGGCTGGGCGCGCCGGTGAGCCCGCGCGAGCCACCGACAACGAGCACGGTGCCCGCGGTGTACTTGTTCTGGTCGGCGCTGCGGCGCGGGATCGCGCCCAGGATCTCGGCGGTGACGAGGCGGTGCTCCGTCTGGACGTGCTGGAGGCCGATGTCGGCGACGACGACCTCGCCGGCCCGGAACCGCCCGGGCGCGACCTCGACGCCGACCTTCGGCGCGTGCATCGTGACCGTCACGGTCGCATTCACCGCTGCGCCCGCGATCTCGCCGGTCGAGGCGTTCACGCCGGAGGGCAGGTCGACCGCCACGATCGGCTTCCCGGAGCTGTTCATCGCCGCGATCGCGCGTGCCGCATCCTCGCGAGGCTCGCCGTGGAACCCGGTGCCGAAGAGGGCGTCGATGACGACGTCCGCCTCCTCGACCGGTGCGTCGTCGGATGTGCGCGCAGCCTTGCCGGCGGCCTCGAGCACCTCGAGGGCGATTCGGCCGTCACCGCCGTTCGCGCCCCCGCCGCACACGGCGACGAACCGCTGCGCGTCGGGGAAGCGAAGCATCGCCTCCTCGGCCACGGCGCGGCCCGCCCGCGCCATCAACTCGTCCACGTCGTGGCCGGCCTCCGCGCGCTTCATCTCCTCCGCGGTGTAGAGCGGCTCAAACATCCGTGACGACGCAAACCGCCTGCGCCAGCTCACGCGAGTGTGTCATCGACAGCTCGATTCGCCCTGCACCGACGCGTTCCGCCCATGCCTTCGTCCGCCCGCTGAGCGTGACCCCGGGCTTCGGCCGGCCCGCGATCTCGATCTCGCGCCACGTGAAGTGGACGCCAGAGCCAAGGGCCTTCCCGACGGCCTCCTTGCCCGCGAAGCGCGCCGCGTAGTGCTGCGGCGGGTTCGGCTTCGAGTCGCAGTACGCGCGCTCGGCCTCGGTGAAGCAGCGCTCACGGAATCCCGGGCGCTCGAGGGCGCGCGCGATCCGCGGGATCTCGATCAGGTCGACGCCCACTCGCATGGGCGGAAGCCTAGAGGGACGCCCTAACTACGTCGCGTTCTCGATCCAGTTCGGCAGCGCCGCGATCGACGTGATGATGCCGTCCGGGCGGATCCGGGAGTCCTCAACGGCGTCGGGGCGGAACTTGCCCGTGCGCACGAGGACGGTGCGCAGGCCGTACGCGTGCGCGCCGGCGATGTCGGCCTCGATGTCGTCTCCGACCATCCACGTCAGCTCTGGATCGGCGTCGAGCGCGTCCAGTGCGGCCTGGAAGTAGGCGGGGCTCGGCTTCCCGAGCACGACCGCGTCGGTGTCGGCCGCATACTCGAGCCCCGCGACGAACGCGCCCGAGTCGAGCAGCGGCCCGCGCGCCGTCTGCCACCAGCGGTTCTTGTGCAGGCAGTACAGCTCGGCGCCCGCCTGCAGCTCGGCGAACGCGCGGGCGAGGTTCATGTAGCTGAAGACCTGGTTCGTCTCGAAGGTCTCGTCGGCGCCGCCGATCAGCACGGCGTCCGCCCCCTCGCCGACGAGCTCGATCTCCCCGAGGTCCTCGACGATGTCGGGCATCGTGAGGGCCAGGACGCGCTTGCCCTGGAGCGCGTGCGCGGCCGCGGTCGGCGTGGTCTGGAGCTCTGTGTCCTCCAACTCGATGCCGAAGCCGCGGATCTGTTCGGCCAGGCGCCTCCGCGAGTGCGTGGTGTTGTTGGTGACGAAGCGCAGGCGGTGCCCGTTTTCCCGCAGCTGCTGGACCGCCTTGGCGCCGCCCTCGATCGGGGCACCCGACACGTGGAGGACGCCGTCGACGTCCAGGAGGATGCCCGCCATGCCGCGCGATTCTAGGCCGGTGGGATCAGTTGTGGCACGAGTTTGCGCAGGTGGGCGTCGGTTCGGCCGTCCTGCAGCCGCAGGAAGTACGCTCGTGCGAGGTAGGCGACGTCCGGCTCGCCGCCGATCGCCACGGCAATGGTCGGATCGACGCCGGCGAGCCGGCGCACCTCGACGGTCGAGCTGGCGCCTGCCTCGCCCCCGTTGACGTCCGCGCACGTCGGCCGGCCGCCTGTGCCGAGGATGAGCGTCGCCGGGAGGCGCGTCCGGAGCTCCGCGGCGTAGTAGATGGTGCCCTGCCAGGTGATCCGCGACGGGCAGCGCGCGGCTCCCGTGAAGCTGTCGCTTGCCCCCGAGCCACAGCCCGCGCACGTGAGCGCGAGGCAGGCGGCGGTCACAATCCGCCTCATGGCCGATGATCCTATTCCCGTCACGCGCTCGGTCTCGATCCCGCGGAACGAGTTCGAGCTGCGCTTCTCACGCTCGAGCGGCCCTGGCGGCCAGCACGCACAGAAGAGCGACACGCGGGTCGAGGCGGTCTTCGACGTGGAAGCCTCGTCGGCGCTGTCGGAGGCGCAGAAGCGACGGGTCGTTGCGAAAGCCGGGCCGGTGCTGCGGACGGTCGCCCAGGACGAGCGCAGCCAGTGGCGCAACCGTGAGCTCGCTCTAGAGCGCCTCGCAGAGACGCTGCGCGAGGCGTTGCGCATCGAGCGCCCGCGCCGCGCGACGAAGCCGACCCGCTCCGCGGTCGAGAAGCGGCTCGACCAGAAGCGGCGCCGCGGCGAGACGAAGCGCCTGCGCCGCCC
>JBEVNN010000126.1:0-7021 GCA_040508095.1 Gaiellaceae bacterium | reverse complement strand
CGAACACGACCGGGCTCACCGGCTTCCTGCTCCAACTCGGCCCGTTCGGCGGCGCGAACACGGGCGGTCCTGGTGTGCGCCTCTGGGCCTGCGCCTACCTCGTGGTGGTCGGCCTCGTCGCCGCGGCCGCGTTCTCCCGACGCGACCTCTGACGCACTACCACGAGACCTTGCGCCTGCTCCTGGCCTGCTTGACGCGCTTCTTGCGCTCCTCCGCGCGCAGGCGCCCGTCCTGCTTCGCCGCGAGCCGCTTGAGCTCACGCTGCAGCGCGCGGTAGCTCTGTAGCCGGTCGCGCGGCAGGCGCCCTTCGTCGATCGCGGCCTGGACGGCGCAGCCCGGCTCCCGCATGTGGGCGCAGTCGTTGAAGCGGCAGTCCGCGGCCAGCTCGTCGACGTCGGAGAACGCCTCCTGGATGCCCTCGTCGGCGTCCCAGAGCTGAACCTCCCGGAGCCCGGGCGTGTCGACGAGCATGGCGCCGCCCGGGAGACGGAACAGCTGCCGCGCCGTCGTGGTGTGACGTCCGGTGCCGTCCTCGGCGAGCTCCTTCGTCGCCTGTACCTCGTCGTTGAAGAGGCGGTTCACGAGCGATGACTTGCCGACTCCCGAGGAGCCGAGCAGCGCCACCGTCTTCGCGGGCGCGAGGTAGGTGACGAGCTCGTCGAGGCCCTCGCCGGTCACGTTGCTGACGACGTGCGCCTGCACGCCGACGGCGACCTGCTCCGCTTCGAGCAGCATGGCGAGCGGGTCGTCGCAAAGGTCGGCCTTGGTCAGCACGACCGCCGGGGTGGCTCCGCTCTCCCACGCGAGCGTCAGGTAGCGCTCGAGCCGGCGAGCGCTGAAGTCCTCGTCGAGGCCGGTGACGACGAAGACCGTGTCGATGTTCGCCGCGAGCACCTGGGCCTCGGTCGCGTGGAACGCGACCTTGCGCTGGAAGGCCGAGCGGCGCGGAAGCACCGCGTGGATCGTCTCGTCGCGGAGCGCGACCCAGTCGCCGACCGCCGGAAGGTCGGCCCCGGACGACGCCTCGTGCAGGAGGCGGCCCGCGACGTGCGCGCGCAGCTCGCCGCGCTCCGTGAGCACGCCGTACTCGCCGCGGTGCTGAGCGGCCACGCGCGCCGGAATGCAGTTGTCGTGCGGCTGGAGCGCGGCCGCGAAGCCGTCGTCCCAGCCTAGGTCATACAGGTTCAAAGCGAAGCTCCTTTCAGGAATGGGTGAACCTCCGGGACTCGCCCGAGACTCAGGAGCTCGCGTCTGAAGAAACGCTGCGGCTAGCCGGGAGCCTCAGGCTCTGCGACCGGAGGGTGCAATCGACGTCATGGCGCACCTCCTTTGCCGAACAGCGAACTCGCAGAGGCTAGCACGCCGGCCCGCGGCCGAGCGGACGCTCGAGGGTGTGCGCAAGGGTCTGCGGGTCGACGAGGTAGATCCCGGCGCGTACGTCTCCGCGTGGATCCGGTGCCTCCATCGGCACCCGAACCCGCGCCCGGCCGTCGGTGCTCCAGCCCACGGCGTACGACTCCGACCCCGCGAAGATCGCCCGTGCCCGCCCACGTTCGACGATGTACGTCGTCTGGGTTTCGCACTCGCCCGACCATTGGCCGAGCAGCACGGTGCGGCTCGGCTCGGCGATCACCCGCCGCCACCAGCCGACACTGCGAGCAGCGCCGGCGAACTTCCTCCAGCCGTCCCGGGCACGCCGGTAGATCCCGGTTTCTTTGCTGCGCTCCCGGTAGGTCGTGCACGCACGGAACCCGCGTGATGCGTGGGTGCAATTGCGGAACGGTTGGAAGCGATCGCTTGCACAGTTAACGCCCTCGGCGCAAGTCGTCTGAACCTTGGCCATCTCTGCCTTGGTGGTGTCTCCCACGGTCTTCTCGCTTCCGCCGCAGCCGGTGGCGACAACGGCCACGACCGCGACCACGAGCCAGCGCATGCGCCGAGTCTGGCAGCCCCGCGTAACGGCGTCGTAACAGCTACTGGAGCTTGCGCAGCGCGGCGCCGAGGGACTGCTTCACCTTCAGCACGCCCTCGTACAGATCGCCGTGCTGCTCGATCCGGCGGCGCACGACGTCCATCGTGAACGCGGCGGGGTCGAGCGACTCGTTCACTTCCTCCCAGCGCAGCGGCGTCGAAACCGGCGCGCCCTCTTTCGGTCGCACCGAGTAGACCGACGCGATCGTCTTGCCCTCGCCGTTCTGATTGGCGTCGATCAGGACGCCGCGGCGCTTCGACTTCGCCCATTCCGTCGTGACGAGCCCGCGGTGGGTCGAGGCGAGCGCCCGCGCGACGATCTCGGCGAACCGGCGCGTGTCGTCGTAGGTGTGCCGCCGCGCGATCGGCACGAGCACGTGCATGCCGTCGGCACCGCTCGTCTTCGGGAACGACTCGAGCCCGAACGCGTCGAGCGCTTCCTTCACCAGCAGCGCGACCTGCACGGTCTCGGCGAAGCCGACATCCGGCGAGGGGTCGAGGTCGAAGAGCACGAAGTCCGGCCGGTCGAGCTTGTCGACGCGGGAGTACCACGTGTTCAGGTCGATGCAGGCCATGTTCACCATCCACAGCAGCGCGAGCTCGTCGTTCACGAGCGGCGCGTCGATCCGCCGCCGCTGCCTCGGCCGGTCGCGCGTGGTGACCTCGATGTTCAGCGTCTGGATCCAGTCGGGCATCCCCTGCGGCTTGTCCTTCTGGAAGAAGAACTTGCCCTGCCAGCCGTCGGGGTAGCGCTTCATCGTGAACGGCCGGTCGCGGATGTGCGGGACCACAACCGTCGCAACGTCGCGGTAGTACGCGAGCAGGTCGCCCTTCGTGATCCCCTCGTCGGGCCAGAACGGCTTGTCGAGGTTCGAAAGCCGCAACACCCGGCTGCCCTTGCGGATGACGTCCGGGATCGCCGTGGGCGGCTCGCCCGGGACCTCCTTCCGCACCTCCCGCGGGTCCTTGTCCTCGCGCAGTCCCAGATAGACCGGCGCGCGAAGGCGGCCGTCGTGCGTCCACTCCGCGAAGGAGATCTCCGCGACCAGCGAAGGCTCCACCCAGACCACGTCGTCCTTGCGGACGCGCGGCATCTTCGGCGTCGCCGCGAACGGCGAGGTGTCCCGCTCGAGCGGCCGCAGCTTCTTCAGCAGCCGGTCAATCTCGGCGTCGTCGAACCCGGTCCCGACGTTTCCGGCCCAGTCGAGCCCGTCGGGGCCGTAGGTCCCGAGGAGGAGCGAGCCGAACGACCACTCGCGCCGGCCCTTGCCGCGTGTGTACCCGGCGATGACGAACTCCTGCTCGCCGTGCGTCTTGAACTTGAGCCAGTCGCGCGAGCGCTTCCCCGGCAGGTAGGGCGAGTCCAGGCGCTTGCCCATGATCCCTTCCAGCCGCTGCTGCTGCGCGGCCTTGTACAGCGCCGGCCCGTCGTCGAACGGCTGCGAGAACTGGACCGTCCGGTTGCGCCCGTCGAGGAGCTTCCGCAACCGCTTGCGCCGCTCCGAAAGAGGCAGCGCGATAGTCGGCTCACCGTCGACCTCCAGCAGGTCGAACACGTAGTAGACGATCGGCGTCCCGGGCTTCCGCTGCTGCATGGCCGAGAAGCTCGGCTTCCCTTCCTCGTTCAGGGCGCAGACCTCGCCGTCGACGACGCAGTCCGGCGTCTTCAGCGCCCTGACGAGCTCCTTCGCGACGTTCTCGAAGCGCTGGGTGTAGTCCTGGTCCTTGCGCGTCCGCAGGTCGGCGTTGCCCCCGGAAACGCGCGCGACGATGCGGTACCCGTCCCACTTGATCTCGTACTCCCAGCCGTCGCCCCGCGGCATCTCGCTCGGCTCGGCGAGCGTCGCCAGCATCGGCTTGTACGTGCGACGGGGCCCGCTGGGGTGTGCGGGGGCACCCTCGTCACGCTTACGGAGGATCAGCCAGTTCTTCTCCTGGCCGCTCAGGTGCGCAGGCACGAGCGCCCAGAGGCCCTCGAGCCGCTTGCCGTGGAGCCGGACGGTGAGACCGCCGTTGGCCTTCTCCTCGACGAGCTCGTACGTGCCGGCGTCCCAGATCTCGACCGTGCCCGCGCCGTACTCGCCCTTCGGGATCTCGCCCTCGAACGTGGCGTAGTCGAGCGGGTGGTCCTCGACGTGCACCGCGAGGTGCTGCTGCCCCGGCTCCAGGGGGACGCCCTTCGGCACCGCCCAGCTGGCGAGAGCGCCGTTGCGCTCGAGGCGGAAGTCGTAGTGGAGGCTGCGCGCCGCATGACGCTGGACGACGAAGATCGGCTCCTTGCCGCCGTGCTTGCCGCCGAACGGCTCGGGCGTCTTCTTGCGGTCGCGCTTACGCTCGTACTCGCGGAGGCTCACGAGCGAGTTCTACCGCGCCGCCGAGGTTTGCGTCCGGGGCCGATCGGCAATACTCTTTTCAACTCGGGGTCGAAGTTCTTGAAAAGCTTCTCCACCTAACGGGGGGTTACTGTCGGGGCCGGCTACAAGACCGCCTAGACATGTGTACGGGGCCGGCTACAAGCCGGCCTCGACATGTGTACCGGCGGGGGATAAACCTGTGGAAGATGTGGAAAAGGGCCGCTAAATTGACGGTTTCTAGCGGGTTGCCGGGATCTGCCCAATTGTGCGAAACCGCACACGGCGCTGCCGCCGGAGCTCCTCGCCGCTCTGACTTTCCAACAGCTCGAGCGACTCCGCCAGCGCGTCGCCTAGCAGCTGCGCGGCATGGTCGGCATCGGTGTGCGCGCCGTTCTCGGGCTCCGGCACGATCGCGTCGATGACGCCCAGCTCGAGGCAGTGCGCGGCGTCCGGCTTGAACGCCGCCGCGGCCTTTCGAGCCTCGCCCGCGTCGCGCCACAGAATCGCCGCGCAGCCCTCGGGCGAGATCACGGTGTAGATCGAGTTCTCCTGCATCAGCACGCGGTCGGCGAGCGCCGTGGCGATCGCGCCGCCCGAGCCGCCCTCGCCGATCACGCAGGCGACGATCGGGACGCGCAGCCGCGCCAGCAGCGCCTGCGAGCGCGCAATTGCGCCACCCTGGCCATGCTGCTCGGCGCTCACGCCCGGGTAGGCGCCCGGGATGTCGATCAGGCTGAGCAGCGGGAAGCCGTGGCGGTCGGCGAGCTCCATCGCGCGCATCGCCTTCCCGTAGCCCTCGGGATAGGCCATGCCGAAGTTGCGCCGCGTCCGCTCCTTCACGTCGCGGCCCTTCTGGTTGCCGACGAGCACGACGGTGCGGCCACGGAAGCGCCCGATGCCGGCCACCAGCGCCGCGTCGTCGCCGTGGTGCTGGTCACCGTGCAGCTCGAACCAGTCGTCCAGCAGCCGCTCGACGTAGTCCAGCGTGTACGGCCGGTCGGGGTTGCGCGCCAGCTCGACCGACCGCCAGATCTCCTCGTCGCTCGGCTCGGAGACCACGCGGTCGAGCTGCTTCTGCAGGCGCTCCAGCTCCGCCGACAGCTTCGCGCCGCGCAGGAGCGGTAGGCCCCGCAACCGGCTCAGCTGGGAGCGCAGCCGCAGCTGCTCCGCCTCACCGGCCATTGGCGAAGAGGCGCAGCAGCCCGCCGAGCATCGGCCGCAGCTCGCGTCGCGGGACGATGGCGTCGATGTGGCCGTAGCGGAAGTTGGACTCGGCCCGGCCGAAGTCGTCGGGCAGCTTCTCACGCGTCGTCTGCTGCACCACACGCGGGCCGGTGAACGAGAGCAGCGCGCCGGGCTCGGCCACGAGCACGTCGCCAAGGCTCGCGAAGCTCGCCAGCACGCCGGCGGTCGTCGGGTGCGCCATCACGCTGATCAAGGTCCCGCCCGCGTCGCGCAGGTCCTCGACCGCGCAGACCGTCTTCGGCAGCTGCATCAGCGACAGGATCCCCTCCTGCATGCGCGCGCCGCCGGTCGTGGTGACCGAGACGAGCGGCACCCCGCGTTCCGCCGCCCCCTCGCAGGCGCGCGTGAACTTCTCGCCGACGACGCGCCCCATCGAGCCGCCCATGAACCCGAACTCCATCACCGCGAGCTGGCATGGCTGGTCCTCGATCGCGGCGCGGCCGATCACCATCGCCTCGCCCAGGCCCGTCGAGAGCTCGGCCTCGGCGAGCCGCTCGGTGTACGGCCGCAGGTCGAAGAACGCGAGCGGGTCGTCCGAGCGGAGCTCCGCGGCCTCCTCGACGAAGCTGTCCGCGTCGGCGAGCTGCTGGATCCGCTCACGCGCGTGCACCGGGAAGTGGTGACCGCAATGCGGGCAGACGTTGAGGTGCTCGGCGAGCTCGTCGTCCCGGTAGTGGGAGCCGCACTTCGGGCACGTGTTCGGGTGTCGGCGGCCGTCCTCGGGAGGAGCGTGCCGGTGCTCGATGGAGACGTCGATACGTTCGGACACGGGTTGCGAGTTTAGACCTGTGGCCTCGGCCGGGAGTTACAGCCCGAGAGCGAGGGCCAGGCCGGTAATCGGCTCCACGTTGGCAGGCTCGGCCGCGAGACCGCTGAAGCCGGCGCCGAGCACCGAGGTACGGCCGCGGACTCGCCGCAGCAGGTCGGCGAGCTCCTGCATCGAGAGCCCGCCGGGCTCCGGCATGAACGGATGGATCGGGCCCGGCTCGAGCGAGTCGACGTCGAGTGCCACGTAAACACCCTCGGTGCCGTCGAGCGCCGCCTCGAGCTCCGCGGTGTCGGTGCGCAGGCCGATAGAGGCAACGTACTCGCGCTCGGGCGGGTCGAGGCTCCTGGCCCCGAGCAGGATCGTGTCCTGCGGGTCGACTGCGCCGGAGTCGAGGATCATCCGCAGCGGCATCCCCCAGAGGTTCCCGGATGGGGAGGTCTCGGGCGTGTTCAGGTCGCCGTGCGCGTCCAACCAGACGAGCGAGATGCGGCCGTTGCGCGCGGCCAGCGCCTCGACCGCGCCGATGTGCGAGCAACAGCAGCCGCCGAGCACGAGCGGGCGCTCCGGGAGGTCGATCGCCACCGCGAGCGTCTGCTCGTCGAGCGAGTCCTCCTCCACCACGGCCGCCTCGGGGAAAGCGAGCGGCAGGCGGGCGGCCTCCGCCATCGACTCCCCGCCCTCG
>JBEVNN010000084.1:0-3058 GCA_040508095.1 Gaiellaceae bacterium | reverse complement strand
GATCGCGACCTGCTCCGGCTCGACGCCGTGCTTGGCGGCGAGCGCGTGGCGCAGCCGGTACGCGCCGCCGTCCGGGTAGCGGTTCAGCTCGTTGACCGTGCGCACGATCGCCTCGCGGGCCTGCGGGAACGGCCCGTACGGCCCCTCGTTCGACGCGAGCTTGACCACTCGCTCGAGCCCGAGCTCGCGCTGCACCTCTTCGACCGGCTTGCCCGGCTCGTACGGGACGAGGTCGTTGACGGCGGGCCTGAAGAAGCTGTCGGCGATCTGCGCGAGCGTTCCGGGCACAGTCGCGAACTCTAACCAGGCGCTTCCGGGAGCCAACCTTCCTCGTAGCGACAGCGCTCGAACTTCGGGAACGGCCGGTACGCGTCCCGCGGCTTGGTCGTCTCCTGCTCGACGCCCGCGTGGTGAGCGAGCGCCAGCTCGTCGACCGGATAGACGATCCCCGTCCGCCCGCCGCGCCCTCCGACCGCGAGCACGACCGAGGGGCCGTTGCCCGCCCCGACGATCATGTGGTTGGTGCCGGCCGGGCAGTGGAAGAAGTCCCAGGCGCGCAGGATGCGCTCCTCCCCCTCGACGAGCAGCAGGCATTCGCCGGTGAGCACGAGGAAGTCCTCCTGTGCGCGCTCGCGGTGATACAGGCCGATTGGCTGCCCCGGCTGGAGGACGTTGACGTTGATCCCGAGCTGGCGGAAGGGGCGCTTGCCCTCGAAGTTGCAGTAGTGGCCGAAGTGGCCGGTGTCGCGCCAGCGGCTCTCGCGCGCGTTCAGCACGAACCAGCCGTCGCCGTCGGCGACGAGGCCGAACTTCGTCTCGCGCAGCGGCAGCTCCTCGACGGCCATGCTGTTCCACACGATAGGGCGTCGCAAGCGACGCCTCCGCGACCGCGCCAGGGAATAGCATCTCCGCCGCATGAGGATCGGGGTGCCGAAGGAGTCTGCGGCCGGCGAGCGCCGGGTCGCGCTCGTTCCGGAGATCGTGGGGAAGCTCGTACCGGGCGGCTTCGAGGTGCTGGTGGAGCGCGGCGCGGGCGAGGCGGCGTCGTTTCCGGACGCCGACTACGAAGAGGCCGGCGCGCGGATGGTCGCCGACCCCTGGTCGGAGGCGGACGCGGTCGTGAAGGTGCAGAAGCCGTCCGCCGAGGAGGTCGCGCGCCTGCGCGAGGGACAGGTGCTGATCGGCTTCCTGCAGCCGTTGACGGACGCGGAGGGGATCCAGCGGCTGGCGGAGCGCGGCGTCGTCGCGTTCGCGATGGAGTCGATCCCGCGGATCACGCGCGCGCAGCCGATGGACGCGCTGTCCTCGCAAGCCACCGTCTCGGGCTACAAGGCGACGCTGCTGGCGGCCGAGCGGCTGCCCCGCTTCTTCCCGATGCTGATGACGGCCGCCGGGACGGTGGCGCCGGCGAAGGTGCTCGTGCTGGGCGCGGGCGTCGCCGGGCTGCAGGCGGTCGCGACGTCGCGCCGTCTAGGCGCGGTCGTGACCGGGTTCGACGTGAGGCCGGTCGTGCGCGAGCAGATCGAGAGCCTGGGCGCGAACTGGCTCGACCTCGGGATCGTCGGCGAGGAGACCGAGGGCGGCTACGCGCAGCAGCTCTCGGAGGAACAGCAACGGCAGCAGCAGGAGGAGCTCGAGAAGAGGTTGCCGGAGTTCGACGTCGTCATCACGACGGCGCTGATCCCCGGCCGCCCGGCCCCACGGCTGATCCCGGCCGGCGCCGTCCGCGCGATGCGGCCCGGCTCGGTGATCATCGACCTGGCCGCCGAGGCCGGAGGCAACTGCGAGCTGACCGAGCCCGGCGAGGAGACGGTGCGCGAGGGCGTCACGATCGTGGGCTTCACGAACCTGCCGAGCTCGATGCCGTTCCACGCGAGCCAGCTGTACGCACGCAACGTCTCGGCGTTGCTACACCACCTCGCGCCGGAGGGCGAGCTGACGCTCGACTGGGACGACGAGATCACCGCCGGAGCGTGCGTGGCCGGCAAGCAGGAGGTTGCAGCGTGAGCCGTCGCTGCGGCACGCCGCTGGGGACGACCCCGGGGCGGGCGTGGTCGAACCGGCACACAATCGGCACACCCGCGTCACACACCGGTGCGCCGCTCGCGGCTAACGTCACCGCCGAGGGCGGCGGGACGAGAACCCCCACCCTGGGTGGGGGGATCCGGTTCTCGCGTGAACAATCACCCGCCACGGGCGAGGTGCCGCGCTGAGTCACAACACGCTGCTCGTCTTCGAGCTGACGATCCTCGTGCTCGCGATCTTCCTCGGGTTCGAGGTGATCTCGAAGGTGCCGACGCTGCTGCACACGCCGCTGATGTCGGGCACGAACGCGATCCACGGAATCGTCCTCGTCGGCGCGATGATCGTTCTCGCACAGCCGGACAAGGACGCGTTCGCATGGGTCGTCGGCTTCCTCGGCGTCGTGCTCGGCTCGGCGAACGTCGTCGGTGGCTTCGTCGTCACCGACCGAATGCTCGAGATGTTCAAGAAGCGCGAGCCCCCGAAGGCGCCCGATGCCGGAAGCGACGACGGCACGAGCGCCGGATGAGCACCAACCTCGCGAACCTGCTCTACCTGATCCCGATCGTCGCGTTCATCCTCGCGCTGCGCTTCCTCTCCAACCCGGCGCACGCGCGCCGCGGCAACCAGATCGGCGCGGCGGGCATGTTCGTCGCGATCGTCGTCACCTGGATCCAGGTCGGCAGCACAAGCTGGTGGGCGATCGTGATCGGGATGGCAATCGGCGGCGGTTTCGGGGCCGTCGCTGCGCGCCGCGTGAAGATGACCGCGATGCCGCAGATGGTGGCGCTGTTCAACGGCGTCGGCGGCGGCGCGGCTGCGCTGATCGCGCTCGCGGAGTTGCACCGGATCCTCCCGGAGCCGGGCCGCCCCAAGATCGACATCGCCCTGGCGATCGCCCTCTCCGGCCTGATTGGGACGATTTCGTTCTCCGGCTCGATGGTCGCCTTCGCGAAGCTCCAGGAGCTGATCCAGGGACGGCCGATCACCTATCCCGGCCAGAAGTTCGGCAACCTCGCGCTCTTGGCGGTCTGCG
>JBEVNN010000029.1:0-3946 GCA_040508095.1 Gaiellaceae bacterium | reverse complement strand
GGGAGGATCTTCAGCGCCTGGCCGAAGGGAACGAGCCTCAAGCTCCCGCGCAGCTGGCTCTACCACGGGAAGCGCTTCCGGCTCCACCGCGGTGTTTACCGCTGGTACGTCTGGCCGGGGTTGGGCACGCGGTCTGCGAACAAGTACGGCGGGATGATCGGCCGCAGTTCGTTCTTCTTCGCCGGCTAGATCAGAAGGAACACCAGCGCGACCACCAGCCACGCGATCACGAGGCCGGCCAGCACCCAGAGGAGAAACGCGGTCTCGCCGATGCGAAGCCACTTGAGCTCAACGTCCTCGACGTGGAACCAGACCCGTCGCGGCGCCTCGGCAGGCCGCTGCTCGACGTTCTCGCTCCCGTTGCCCTCGGCCACGGGACGGATTGTACGCCCGCTACAAGTCAGCGCCCGGAACGGAAGAGCAGCGACGAGACGGTCTTGAAGCAAATAGCGAGATCGACGACGACGTTGCGGTTGCGCAGGTACCACAGGTCGTAGGACAGCTTCTCGGCCGCGGATGACGCGTCGCAGGCGTAGCCGCAGCGGAGCTGCGCCCAGCCGGTGATCCCGGGCTTGACGAGCAGGCGCCGCGTCCAGAACGGCACCGTGTGCTCGAGCAAATCGACGAACTCGGGGCGCTCGGGCCGCGGGCCGACGATCGACATCTCGCCCCGGACCACGTTCCAGAGCTGCGGCAGCTCGTCGAGGTGGGTCTGGCGCAGAAGGCGTCCGATCCGGGTCACGCGCGAGTCGTCGACCTGGGCATAGCGCGGCGCGCCCTCGTTTTCGGCGTCGTCGCGCATCGTCCGGAACTTGAAGATCGTGAAGTGCCGCCCGCCCTCGCCGACTCGCGTTTGCCGGTAGATCACCGGGCCGGGAGTAAGGCGTACGAGGAGGGCGAGGACGGGCAGCAGTGGGAGGGCCAGCAGGAGGCCGAGCGAGGCGATCGCGAGGTCGAAGGCACGCTTCGCGACGCGCGTGTAGGGCTTCTGGCGGAGGTGCAGCATGCTCATGAACCACGTCGGCGTCAGGTGGCGCAGCGGCACCCGGCCGAGCGCGTGCTCGATGAAGTGGGAGACGCCGACGACGCGGAAGCCGGCCGGTGCGAGGTCGAGCAGCGGGTCGACCGCCCACGAGCTGACGTGCTCGTCGGTGAGGATCACGATGTCGGGCCGCTGTTCGGCGACGATCTCCGACAGCTCCTCGAATGAGCCGAGCTGCGGGACCTTCGCCGTCGTGCCCTCCGGGCGCTCGCCGACGAGGCCGAGCATCGTGAACGGCGTGCGGTGGCCGTCGTTCAGCTCCGCGAGCACGTCGGACGCGCAGCCGCCCGTGCCGACGACGAGCACGCGGCGCTTGGCGATGCTGCGCACGACGTGCTCCCAGGCCGCCGAGAGGAGGAACACGGCGACCGCGGCCTCGGCCAGGCCCGCGGCACGCAGGTCGAGATCCGGTACCCAGAGGTCGAGCGCCGAGATTGCGACGAGCCCGGTGATCGTTCCGACCGCCGAGGCGACCGCGGGGCCGAGCGTGAAGTACGCGCTCAGCGCGGTTCGAAGCCCGATCGTCCAGACCGCCGACACGACCGTCGTCGCGAAGACGGCTCGAATCGGCGAGAGACTCTGGATGAAGAGGAAGTAGACGGGGAGACAGATCAGGATCACGCGGCCGGCCAGGACGAGCCACCCGACCTGGTCTCTGGGCCCCGCGAAGGCGGCGGCCCGGCGCTCGAGCCAGGAGAGCGGGTGGAAACCGCTGCGCTCGGTCGGGTGCGGCCGGGTCTCGGGCGCGACGCTCACGCCGGCCTCCTGTTGGCGCGGCGCCCGACGACCAGGTTGAGGCCGCGGGCGAGGAGTGGGCCGGGGTCGCTCGCCCGGAACCACGCGTGCGTCACGCGCCGGTGCGGCCGCAGCACGCGTGCCGCGGCGCGGAGCCGGCGATGGCGCAGCTGCCATGCGAAGTGGCAGAGCTCGCCTTCTTCCCAGCGGTACCGCATCGCCGGACGGGCGGTCACAGGAGCGGGGTCGCCCCCGAGGAGCCAGTCGACCCAGACGGCGGCGAGGTTAGCTCCGGCGTCGGCGTCGAGCAGGATCGAGGCGAAGACCCGCGGGTTCAGGTCGATCACGGCGAGGCGGTCGGCGAGCTCGAGCAACTGCAGCTGGAAGATGCCCTGCCATCCGAGCGAGCCGAGCAGCTCACGAACGCGCTCGGGGAGGCCGTCGGGTGGCGTGACCGTCTCGGAGTAGGCGTGCATCCCGGCGATCGGCGGCCAGAGCCGCGGGACGCGCGAGGTGGTGAGCGCGAGCAGCCGGCCGTCGGCGAAGACACCCGTGCACGAGAGGAACCCGGCGCGCTCGAAGCGCTGGACGATGAACGGGGAGGCGAAGTCGCGTACGGCCTCGGCGAGAGCCTCGGAGTCGTCGGCGATCGAGACGCCGCGCTGCTGCAGACCGCCGTTCACGGGCGCGAACGACTGGACCGGCTTCACCACGACCGGGAAGCCAAGCTCGGCAGCGGCCGCGTCCGCCTCCTCGACGTCGGCGCACGGCCGGCTCGCCGGGGAGGCGAGGCCCACGGCGGCCGCCGCGTCGAGCAGCACGACCTTGTCGACGACGCGGCGGACGACCTCGCGCGAGGGCAGGCCCAGCCGCGTGAAGGGCTCGAGCTCGCCGCGGTTCTCGGAGACCGCGAGCACCGACGCGTCGCTGCCGGGGATCAGCGCGTCGTAGCGGCTCCGCTGGAGGAGCGCGCCGAGTCCGTCGACGAACGCGTGGACGCTCTCGCGCGGGTCGGGAAGGCGGACCCGCTCGGCACAGGCGCGCGACCAGTGGGTCGCGGCCGGGCTCAACCGCGAGACCGCGCAGACCCGGTAACCGGCGCGTGTCAGGCCGCGGCACGCTCCCAACGCGGCACGCTCCTCGGCGTCCGTGACTATGACACTGCCCTTCATCCGCTGTCGTGCTCCTGCGTGACGGCGACTGCCGTCGGGCCGATTGCGTCGAAGTCGTTGTCGTAGTAGGTGTTGCCCTGGCCGAGGTAGTCGCCGATCCCGGCCCAGCCCTGGCCGACGAACACGCTGTGGCGGACGACCGTGCGCGTGGTCCCCTGGTCGAGGTAGACGCCGACGTGGCCCGTGCGGAAAAAGGCGTTCTCGATCACGTTGCCGCTGCTCGCAGGTTTTCGTCCGGCCGCGACGTTCGACCACTCCGCGTTCACGCCGCGGTCGACGTCGGGCCCGACGCGGAGGCGGTTGAAGGTCGTGCGGGACGTGTAGTGCTCCATGTAGATACCGACCGGCGTGCGGTCGATCGTCGCGTCGACGACGCGGGAGCCGCGGGTCGCCGTGCCCGTCCAGATCCCGGTGATGCCGCAGCGGCGCACGCTCACCCGCTTCGCGCTCCCGGGGCTGCCGAGCCAGAGGCATGCCTCCGCACGGCCGTTGGACGAGCCGCGCAGCGGCCGCCGCACCCGCGAGATGGTGAGGTCGGACAGCGCGAACGGTGCGCGCGTGCGGTAGTTCAGGTCGTTCGGGTCGACGAGGACGCCGTAGCTGCGGAAGCCCTCCGCGACGATCCGCCGCGCGACGAAGCCGAGGGGCTGGCGGACGAGGAGGCCGGTGTCGACGCGGCCGTGGCCGTAGAGGCGGGTGTCGAGGACGGAGGCGCGCGAGGCCGAACCCCAGACGTGGACGATCGCCCCGTGGAGAGTCTTGGCGGGGTCCCTGACGTTGAAGGTGAGGCCGCGAATGGAGGCGCCCGGCGCGCCCGCGTTTGCGCCGAGCACGACTCCCGCCTTCAGGACCGCTCTCCCGAGCCGGGCTGCGTACAGCCGGTCGCCGTCCCGGTCGGCGAACGGTCGCGGGTTGTCGTAGACGCCGGGCGCCAAGACGATCGCCTCGCGGGTCCCGTTCGCCAGGGCGGCGGCGAGCTCGCTCGACGAGGACACGA
>JBEVNN010000296.1:0-8032 GCA_040508095.1 Gaiellaceae bacterium | reverse complement strand
GAACGAATTGCGGTCGCCACCGTCGTCGCCACGCGCAGATCCGCGCCCCGCCCCGTCGGCGCCAAGCTCGGCGTTTCCTCCGGCGGAGAGCTGGCGGGCTCCGTCTCGGGGGGCTGCGTCGAGAACGAGGTCTACGGAGCCGCGCAGGAGGTGCTCGACGGCGCCGAGCCGAGGCTGCTCACATTCGGGATCTCGGACGACGTGGCGCTGGAGGTCGGCCTGCCCTGCGGCGGCGAGATCGATGTCTTCGTCGACGAGGCCGACGAGCTGCTGCTCGAGCGCCTGAGGGCGATCGTCGAGGACGAGCGTCGCGCCGTCCTGTTCACCGTGGTGGACGGGGCCGACGTCGGCCGGACCTGGCTTGCCGTGGAGGGCGAGGAGACGTCCGCACCTGCTGACCTGGCTGCCAAGGTCGGCGAGATCCTCCGCTCGGGGCGCAGCCGCGTGCTCGAGCACGATGACCTGACGGTCTTCGCCGACGTCTACGAGCCGCCGCCGCGCCTGCTCGTGATCGGAGCGGTCGACACCGCCGAGGCGCTCTGTGCGGCGGCCAAGCAGCTCGGCTGGCGCACCTTCGTCGCCGACGCGCGCGGCAAGTTCGCGACCGCCGAGCGGATCCCCAGCGCCGACGAGCTGATCGTCGCCTGGCCGGAGGAGGCAATCGAGCGTGTGCGCCCGGACTCGGCGACCGCAGTGCTCGTGCTCACGCACGACGACCGCTTCGACATCCCGGCGATCAAGGGCGCACTCGAGACCGACGCGTTCTACGTCGGCGCGCTCGGGTCGAGGCGCAACCAGGAGCGGCGCCGCGAGCGGCTGCTCGAAGCAGGCGTCCCGGAAGAGTCCCTCGACCGCATCTCGGGGCCCTGCGGGCTCGACATCGGCGCGATCAGCCCGGCCGAGACGGCGGTCTCGATCCTCGCGGAGATGCTGGCCAGGCGGGCCGACCGCTCGGGCGGGCGGCTTCAGTCCGCGCCCGCCCGTATCCACGCAACGATCGACTAACGGACGGTCGAACGAGCGAGCCGCTCCGCGACTGCCTCGAGCGTCGCGAGGTTATGGCCGCCGGAGAAGTCGTCCAGCCGGCAACCGTGTTGAGGTCGACGAGCGCCTCCGGAGCCGCGAACCTGAGCTTCATCAGCGGGATCAGACTCTGGCCCCCGGCGAGGACCTTCGCCTCGCCGTCGAATCGGTCGAGGAGCTCACAGGCTTCCTCGAGGGTCGTTGGAGCGAAGTACTCGAACCTGGCGGGATACACGAGGAGACCTCCCTTGCCGCTCGAGATGGCCTTGACCGCAGCACCGCAACGATACGCCCGGACCTGAAGCGTCTGCACGTCCTACCGCCCGCGCAGCCGATCGGTTCGCGTCCTCACTCGAAAAACGGCTGCCGCGGTTGCGAATTTTCGTATTTGCAAACACCGTGGTCTTGGCCGGGTGCGTTGAGTAATACTTGCCTCCGGCGGGTTTGCGCTCGTCCGGCGATGGATTCAGACCCCGTCCGTCGCCAAGGTCCGGAGCGCGACAATGCGGAGGGGGAGGTCGTCCTCGGAGCTTCCCCTCCGGCCCGCCCCTGTCCGCTCTCGTCAGCGCCTGCTCAGGCGCTCAAGCACACGTAAGCGGCGATGCGCGGCGGACTTGCTCGTCGGCGGATCGCATTTCGCCGCAAGCTCGCGCAGCGAGAGCGACGGGTGCTTCAGGCGTAGCTGCGCGATCTCGCGCAACGGTGGCGAGAGCTCGTCGAGCCGTCCTCGCCGCTCCAGGCGCCGGACCGCCTCGAGCTGCAGCTTGGCGGCGGCGACGGCGCGGACGACGTTGGCGTGGTCGGCGTTCGCCAGCCGGTTCGCCCGCGCGCGTGTGAACCCCATTACCGCCCGCTCCTGCAACGCGAGCGCGGCCTCGCTCGCACCTGCGGCGGCGAGGACTCCGGCGATGTGGTCGATCCCTTTCGCGTACGCGAGCGCGTGGTCACCCCGCTCCGCCACCCGCAGCTTTCCGCCCTCTGAGGCAGCGGCGGCCGCGACCGCCTCGGCGCCCTCCCGCGTCTCGCTCCGCACCTCCAGGTGGGGCGAGGGCGGCGGGCTGACCGACCCGGACGCGAGGAGTGCGCCGCGCACGTAGGCCGAGCGGCAGCAGGAGCGTGAGACGACTCGCTTCGGCGGCCGGTCGAGGGGCCTAGTCCGCGAGTCGACGACCCCGGCCTGCTGCAGCACCTCCAGCGCGGCCGGACCGCCCTCGACGTGGAGCTGGTAGCGCGTCTCGCGCCCGAAGGCGTGGCGCTGGTAAGTACGGATCTCGGAGCGCACACCGAGCTCGCGCAGGATCGTGAAGGCCCGCCGCGCGACGGCCGCGCTGGAGAGGTCGAGGTGCAGGCTCACCTCGCCGCGGCCGAGCAGGTGAAGCCGCCCGGCGAAGTGGAAGAGCGCCGAGAGCTCCGCCAGCCGGTCGCACTCGCGGGCCGGCGCGATCCCCGCGAGCTCGGCTCGGACGTCCTCAGAGAACGACACCCTCGAGCTCCAGCAGCCGCTCCTTGTACCCGGGCCCGAGCGAGCCGTACGACCCGATCCCGCCTGCGGCCACGACGCGGTGGCACGGCACGAAGAGCCCGAAGCGGTTCGAGGCGCAGACCGACCCCACCGCCCGCTGCGCGTTCGGATGCCCGGCGAGCGCCGCGACCTCCCCGTAGGTCGCGATGTCGCCGTACGGGATCGAGCGCATCGCGTCCACGGCCGCACGCTGGAACGGCGTGCACCAGTCGAGGTCGAGCTCGACGTCCTCGAACCCGTCCCGGGAGCCGCGGAAGTACCCGCGGATCCGGGTGACCAGCGGGTGTGAGCCGGCCAGGGTGCCCGACGAGGAAGGCAGCTCGTGCCAGGCCACGAGGTCGTCCACCAGCACGAGCTGGCCGACGCCCCAGCCTGCGACCTCGTAGGAGACCTGACGCACCATCGTCCGAATCGTAGAATCACGGCCATGAGCCGCCCCGGCATCTTCCGGCCACCGCCCGCGCGGAACGAGCCGGTACTCGAGTACGCGCCCGGATCGCCGGAGCGCGAGGAGCTCCGCGTCAAGGTCGAGCAGATGAAGGGCGAGCGGCTCGAGATCCCGCTCGTGATCGGCGGCGAGGAGATTCGCACCGGCGACACGTTCGAGGCGGTCATGCCGCACGACAAGGACCACGTCCTGGCCGACGTGCACAAGGCCGGCCCCGGCGAGGTCGAGCAGGCGGTGTCCGCGTCGGCCGAGGCCTGGGAGGACTGGGCCCGGCTGCCCTGGGAGGAGCGGGCCGCCGTCTTCCTCCGCGCGGCCGAGCTGCTCGCGGGCCCATGGCGCTCGACGCTCGTCGGCGCGACGATGCTCAACCAGTCGAAGACGGCGCACCAGGCCGAGATCGACGCGGCCTGCGAAGTGATCGACTTCTTCCGCTTCAACGTCGAGTTCATGGTCCGGATCTACGAGGAGCAGCCGATCTCCTCGCCGGGGGTCTGGAACCGCCTGGAGTACCGGCCGCTCGAGGGCTTCGTGTTCGCGATCAGCCCGTTCAACTTCACGGCGATCGGCGCGAACCTGACGTCGAGCCCGGCGCTGATGGGCGACGTCGTGCTCTGGAAGCCGGCCTCGACCGCCGCCTACTCCTCGTACTGGACGCTGAAGCTGTTCGAGGAAGCGGGGCTCCCGCCGGGCGTCGTGAACTTCATCCCGGGCAGCGGCGCGACGGTCGGCGACGCCGTGCTGGCGAGCGAGCACCTAGCGGGCGTCCACTTCACGGGCTCGACCGAGGTCTTCCACTCGATCTGGCAGACGGTCGGCCAGAACATCGGCAAGTACCGCAACTACCCGCGCATCGTCGGCGAGACCGGCGGCAAGGACTTCATCGTCGCGCACCCGAGCGCCGACGTCGACGCGGTTGCGACCGCGATCCTGCGCGGCTCGTTCGAGTACCAGGGACAGAAGTGCTCCGCGGCATCCCGCGTCTACGCGCCCTCGAACATCTGGCCCGAGCTGAAGGAGCGGCTGGTCGAGGAGGTCGGGACCATCCGGATGGGCGACGTCAGCGACTTCTCGAACTTCATGGGCGCGGTCATCGACGACAAGTCGTTCGCGCGGCAGCGCGAGGCGATCGAGCACGCGAAGGGCAACGACGCCGAGGTGATCGCGGGCGGCGGCGTCGACGACAGCGAGGGCTACTTCGTCGAGCCGACCGTGATCCAGACCAAGGATCCCCGCGACCGGCTGATGCAGGAGGAGTTCTTCGGCCCGATCGTCACGACATACGTCTACCCGGAGGACGAGTGGGAGCAGACCCTCGAACTCGTCGACCAGACGGCTCCGTACGGCCTCACCGGCGCCATCTTCTCGCAGGAGCGCGCCGCGATCGACGAGGCGCAGGAGGCGCTCCGCTACTCCGCAGGTAACTTCTACGTCAACGACAAGCCGACGGGCGCGGTCGTCGGGCAGCAGCCTTTCGGCGGCTCGCGCGCCTCGGGGACGAACGACAAGGCGGGGTCGATGTGGAACCTCATCCGCTGGGTCAGCCCGCGCACGATCAAGGAGACGTTCGTCCCGCCGCGCGACTACCGCTACGCGTTCCTGTCGGGCGACGACGGCGCGCCGGGCGGTCCCGGCGGCTCGCGCTGAAGCGTCCTCTTGTCGTAGCGCTCGCGCTCCTGCTCGTCGCCGCCTCGGCCGCCACCGCGGCGCGGATCCGTGGGACGCGCGGGCCCGACCGGCTGCAGGCCGTCAACGGGCTGCGCGACCGGGTCTTCTGCGGCGGCGGTCACGACCTCGCCACGGTCGACGAGCTCGACCGCGTCGCCCGCGACTGCGAGGTCGTCACCAGGCGCGCGTCGAACGACCCGTTCCGCACCGGCGAGAGCCAGCACGCGACCGAGGTCGAGCCCGACTCGTTCGCGTTCGGCAAGACCGTGGTCGCGGTCTTCCAGGTCGGCCGGGTCTTCGACGGCGGCGCGCACGCGATCGGCTTCGCCGTCTCCCGCGACGCCGGCCGGACCTGGAGGCGCGGCTTCCTCCCGGGGCTCGTGCCCCGCGCCAGCGACCCCTCGGTCGTGTACGACCGCAAGCATCACGTCTGGCTCGCGGTCTCGCTCGTCTTCGACCCCGGCGGATCGTCTCTGCGAGTCAACCGCTCGAGCGACGGCCTGCACTGGGGGCGCCCGGTGACCGCGGTCGCGACGAGCGGCGAGCTCGGCCAGGACAAGGAGTGGATCGCCTGCGACAACTGGCCGCAGAGCCCGTTCTACGGCCATTGCTACCTCAGCTACAGCGACGTCGTCGAGGAAGTGATCGTGACGCAGACCTCGTCGAACGCCGGCCTCGCGTGGTCGGCAGCTACGACCGCGCCCGGCTTCCCGGGACGCGTCTCGATCCGCGGCGCCTTCGCTCCCGGGGTGCAGCCGGTCGTGCTCCCGAGCGGCCGCGTCCTCGTCGCGTACTACGACCAGGACGACTTCTCGGTGCTCCGCTCGGACGACGGCGGTGGGACGTGGACTGCGCAGCTCGGCATCGCCCCCGCCTCGTACCGGACCCACAGGGGCCTGCGCGCGGCGCCGCTGCCGACCTCCGCTCTGAGCTCCGACGGCCGCGCCTACGTCGCCTGGGCCGACTGCTCGTTCAGGCCCCGCTGCGCGTCCAACGACATCGTCTACACGTCCACGGTCGACGGGGTCGCCTGGACCCCGGTCATCCGGATCCCGACCGGCGTCGGCGACGCGGAGCTTCCCGGGCTCGATGGCGATCCGTCGCGGCCCGGGCGGCTCGCGCTCGCCTACTACGTCTACCGCGGCTCGTCGCTCGACGTCCGCTTCGTGTCGTCGTCGAACGCCGGCGCGAGCTGGACCCGGCCGCAGCTGCTCAACTCCCGGCGCGTCCCGACGAGCGGGATCGCTCCGACCTCCCTCGGCTCGATGGTCGGCGACTACATCTCGACCTCGTTCGCGGGCGGCCGGGCGGTGCCGGTGTTCGTGCTCGCGTCGCCGCCGTCGCGCGGGAAGCTCCACGAGGCGACGTTCGCGACGTCGCTCGCCGTGCGCTGAGCGTCAGGCCGGCGGGATCTCGGCGCGCGCCGGCCCCCACCCACGGGTGCGCGCCCGCGCGGCCACCCAGGCGGCACAGCCCAGCGCGGGCAGCGCCAGCACGATCGCGGCGACGCGCACGCCGAACGCGCCGGCGAGGGCACCGTCGAGCAGACTGGCGAACGGACGGAGGCCGAGGAAGGCGACGCTCCAGAGCGCCATCACCCTCCCGCGCTCCCACGGGTCGACGCCGAGCTGGAGCCGCGCCGTTGCGTGCGTGTTCGAGGCGAGGTAGCCGAAGCCCGCGACGAACAACACCGGCAGAGCGAGCACAAGCCAGGGTGTGAGCGCGAACACGACCATCCCGCCGCCGAGCAGCATCAGCGTCGCGAACATGCGCCGCCTGCTTCCGCCGACCCGGCCGGCGACGACGAAGGCGGCCGTCACCGCGCCGGCGCCGAAGACGCCGACGATGTAGCCGCCGAAGGTGTCTTTCTTGCCGAACACGTGCGCCCAGGCCGGCGCCAGCGTGTTCACCGGGTCGGATGCAAACCCGACCGCCGCGACGATGACGAGGAAGATCACGAGCTGCGGCCGTGTACGCAGGAGGTCGATGCTCGCCCGCACCTGGCCGCCGGCCGGGCGCTCGGCCAGCTCCTGTGGCCGCGGGCCGATCAGCAGCAGCGCGCCGACGAAGATCAGGTACGACAGCGCATTCAGGCCGAAGGCCGCCGGGATACCGAGGTACTCGACGGCCAGCGCCGCGCTCGCAGGGCCGATCGCACGCGCGAGGTTGAACGTCATCGAGTTGAGCGCGACGGCGGTCGGCACCTCGCTCTCCTCGACGAGCGAGGGAATCATCGCCTGCTGGGCGGGAGCGGAGAACGCGCTCACCACCCCAAGCGCCGCGGCGTCGGCGATCACGACCGCGGGAGGCGCGAGGTCGAGGTACGCGAGCAGCCCCAGCCCGGCGGAGAGCGCGACCGAGATCGGCTGCGTGACGAGCAGCAGGTGCCGCCGGTTCCAGCGGTCGGAGGCCGCCCCCGCCCAGGGCGCGAGCAGCAGGATCGGTAGGAACTGCGAGAAGTTGAGGACGCCCAGCAGCAGGGCGGAGTGCGTCTGCCGGTAGATCAGCAGCGCCGCGGCCAGGTTCTGGAACCACGTCCCGCTCGCGGAGAGCGCGTTGCCGGCGAAGTAGGGGCCGAAGCTGCGCCGCCGCAGTAGCGCGAACGCCGCCCGCGGCCCGACCGCGGGGCGGGTGTCGGATCCGGTCCCCACGAGGCCAGTCTTACCCGCCCCCCGCCGCCTTCACATCGGCGAGGACGAGGAGCAGGATGACGGAGTGCACCGTTTGGCGCTCGTGATCGCAGCCGCACTCGTCGCCGTGCCGTCGGCAGCCGCCGCCGGCATCGTGGACACGGCCGCGCGGCAGCTCAGGACCGACCCCGTCTATGTCGATCCGGCCGCGCGCAACGTCCTGCCGCCCGCCGGCGAGCAGCGCGTCGAGGACGCGATCGAGACGGCCGGCGCGGGCCCGCTCTACGTCGTCGTCCTACCGGAGTCCGCGTCGCGCGAGGCCGGCGGCGACGCGACCGAGACGCTGCGCGCGATCGCGGTGAAGCTCCACCGTAGGGGCACCTACGCAGGCGTCATCGGGAACCACTTCCGCGCGCTGAGCAACGTGCTACCGGCGGGCACGGCCGGGGAGCTCGCGACCCAGGCGATCGACGCGCACCGCTCCGACGGCGTCGCCGCGACGCTCGTCGACTTCGTCGACCGCGTCGCGGACGCGCGCAACGGAACCGACAGCAGCAACGGCTCTGGCTCCTCGAACTGGTGGGTGGCCATCCTTGCGATCGGCGCCGCGATCGCCGGCGGGTTCTTCTTCACCAAGCGGCGTCGCAACCGCGCACAGCTCGCGGCGGTGAAGAAGGTCGCGCGCGAGGACCTGACCGCGCTCGCCGAGGACGTGCAGGAGCTCGAAAACCGCGTCGAGGACCA
>JBEVNN010000289.1:0-2655 GCA_040508095.1 Gaiellaceae bacterium | reverse complement strand
CCCGCCCTCGTCGCGTGGACCTTCATCTACCTCGTCATCGTGCGGATTCTGCTGTTGCACGAACCGGTCACGATCGGAATCGCGATCGCCGACATCGTCGAGGCGCGCGTCTATCCGCACCTCTACTTCCTCTGGCTGATCGCAGGGCTCTACCTCGTGGCGCCGGTACTCGCGGCGTTCCTGCATCGCGGCGGGCGACGACGGGCGACGTACGCGGCGGCAGGTACGCTCTGCTTCACGTTGCTCGTCGTGATGACCTACTCGGTACTCGCCTTCAAGGGGGCGGCGGAGCCGATCCACGTCGGCGCGCTCACGTTCTGGATCCCGTACGTCGGGTACTTCCTCGCGGGATACGCCCTGAGTCTGTGGCGCGTCCACGGCCGGTGGCTCGTTCTCGCCGTCGTCGGCGTGCTCGTCTTCGGCGCTGCGTCACTCGCCGCTGCCGCGTGGCCGACCGAGCTCGCGGTGTTCCGAGCCGTAAGCCCGCCCGACTATCTCGGCGTTGTCGTCGCCGCGCTCTCGATCTGCGTCTTCGTGGTCGCCGTCGCGTTCCTCGATCGCATCCGAGTGGGTCCCCGGCTGTCCCGTTTCGTCGTCACGCTGTCCGAGGCGTCCTTCGGGGTGTTCCTGGTGCATCTGATCGTGATGCTCGTGCCGTACGAACTCCTCGAGAGCTACCACGCGCGGACCTCGGTGTTCAGTGCCGCGATCGCGTACCTGTTCGTGCTCGTGGTCTCGTTCGCCATCTCGCTCGGCGCCCGCCGAGTGCCGGGGCTTCGTCTCATATTCTGATGTGTCGCACCGAACGGAGGAGATGGTGATGAGACGCGCGCTCGAGAACGTCCGCGGGTGGATGGTCGCGCAGCGACCGAGCCTTGTCGACTACCTCATCATCGTCGTCGGCTTCGTCGTCCTCTGGATCGGGGTCCTGAAGTTCAGCGACCAGTACTACCCGGACTCGGCGCACTACGTCGCGATGAGCCTGGTCTTCGGCGGGATGCCGCGATCCGAAGCCCTTCAGATCGTGTACGACTGGCACGTCTCGATGGGCTACGAGCCCAACACCTCCGAAGCGGGGTTGTTCGACTGGGGGCTCGTGAAGCCGCGCGTCGTCCTCCCGCTGCTGGGGGTGCCGTTCACCTGGGCATTCGGCCCCTCGGGCCTCGCCGTGCTGACCGGTCTCCTCACCCTCGTGCTGCTGCTCACCCTCTATTGGCTGCTCCGAGGAATGTACGGACGCCTGCCCGCGCTCGCAACGGTCGTGCTCGTGCTGAGCAGCGAGTACCTCTTCGCCTTCTTCACCGGAATCCTGACCGAGTCGCTCTCGGCCCTCTGGGGAGCCCTCGCTCTCGCGCTCGCGCTGCGTTACCAGCGGGAGCGGCATTGGCTGCCGATAGCCGGATTGGTCGCGGTGACCGTGCTCTCCGGCTTCACCCGCCAGGCGACACTCATCGTCGCCGGCGCCTTCTTCGTGGCCTGGCTGTTCTCGCTGTTCGGCTCGGGTGATCGCCGGCGCTGGCTCGCGCCCATGGTCGCCGTCGTCACGACCACTTTGGCAGTCCAGTTGCTGCAGTCGATCCTCTTTCCGTTCTCGCAACTGGACCAGTTCCTCGAGATGACCGGAACCGATTCCCTCGGTGCGGCGTTGCTCGAGACCCCGCGGCTCGCGCTGCACATCCTGTCGGGGGACTTCCAGAAGTTCATCGAAGAGGATCCGATCATCATCGTGATCATCGGCCTCGCCGTGCTGTCCGCCGTGATCTTCTGGCGGCGGAGCGAGTCACATCTGCTGCTCGGGGCGTTCCTGGCCATCGCGCTCTACAACGTGACGAACGGCAACCCCACGCACTTCCGGTACGCGCTTCCCGGCTTCGTCTTCTACGCCGTGGCGATCGCCGCGCTGTTCGCGCACATCCAGTCGTCGCTCCCACTCGGTCGAACGCGCCCGGAGCCGATCGCCGCAGACGGCTGACCGCGGAGAGAGTCGTCTAGACCGACTTCGGGGTCCCCTCGGCGGTGGCTCGGGCCTGCTGCGCGAGCAGGCGGGCCGCCTTCGAGGGGCGGAACACCCACACCCGCAACAGCACGAAGTTCCACATCGCGATCAACCCCATCGAGATGAGCTTCGCGGCCAACGGCGGCAGTCCGAGCGCGATGCCGCCCGCGACCAGCAGTGTCGAGACCCCGGTGTTCACCGCGACGAGGGTCGTGTACCGCACGATCTGCCAGCGCTCGTGCGGCGCCCGGAAGACGAGGATGCGGTTGGCGAAGAAGTTGAAGCCGAATGAGGCGAGGAAGCTGATCGGGGACGCCACCAACGGCGACAATCCGAGCGTCGTGAGCACGATGAAGCCGCCCGCGTCGATGCCGGCGCTGATTCCGCCCACCACGAGGAACAGGGCGAACTGGATGATTCGCTCGCGCGTCGCGAACGACCGGAGTCGCTCGATCACCACCCGCGAAGAACCGTTCGCACTGCGCGGTCAACTCGGACCGACACGACCCGAGCCGACCCAGCATGCATACGGCTCACCCTACCCGCCACTCCTTGGCGTCTCCTGCGCGGGGAGGGGCGGCCACGGGGCGGTCGGGCGCCAGGAGAGATCGCGACGGATCGCCGAGATGTCGGCGCAGCTGTAGCTCTCCATCTCGCTT
>JBEVNN010000254.1:0-3037 GCA_040508095.1 Gaiellaceae bacterium | reverse complement strand
ACGAGCTCGACGCTGTTCCCGGGATTGGCCCGAAGCGGCTCGAACAGCTCCGCGAGCTGGTCGTCCCGTGACCGTCTCTCCGCACCGATGCGCGGCCGCGCTCTGCGTCGGGCTCGGAGCTGCAAACGTCGTTCGAGGGTCCGCGCGCGTCGCCCTCCCCGCCGCCGCGGTGCTCGTGGCGAGCGCTGCGGCGGCCGGCGACGACCACAGGCCGCACGTGCTCGTCGTGGTGCTCCTGTTCCTCGGCTGGTGGTGGGGCAGCGCCCGGCTCGATGCACTCGACCGCAGCGAGCTCCTCGCGCGCGTCGACACCGCCGAGAGAACCGAGCTGACCGTCACGGCCCCGCCGCGGCGCTCGCGCTTCGAACTGCGAGTTCCCGCGGAGGTGCGCCGATTCGGCCGCTTCCGCTTCCGAGAGGCTGTGCTGCTCGAGCTTCCGCTGGGCCGCGCGCCGCCTCAGGGTGCCGTGATCGAGACCGTCGCAACGGTGCGTCTCCCGCGCCCGGCGACGCACGGCTTCGACGAGACGAGCTGGCTCCGGCACCTTGGCATCCACGTTGTTCTGCACGCCGACCGGTGGCGCCGCATCGGCCGACGCGGCGGCTTCGGCGGGATCGCGGATCGCCTGCGCGCGGGGCTCGCCCACTCGATCGCGCCGGGCCTCGACGGCGAGCGACGCGGGCTGGTCGAAGGCGTCGTGCTGGGCGACGAGCAGTCGCTACCTCGCGGGCTGCGCGACGACTTCCGAGCCTCCGGTCTCTACCACCTCCTTGCGGTCTCGGGCCAGAACGTCGTCCTCGTCGCGGCCGGCGCGCTTGCGCTGGCGTGGCTGCTCGGAGTCCCGCGCTGGCTCGGGCAGATCGGCGCGCTCGCGACCATCGCCGCCTACGTCCTCGCCGTCGGCGCACAGCCCTCCGTCATCCGTGCCGGCGTGTCGGGCGCGCTGGTCTCCCTGGCCTGGCTCGCAGCGAGGCCCGTCGACCGCTGGCATTTCTTCCTGCTCGGCGCCCTGGTCCTCCTCGCCTGGAACCCGTACACGCTGCTCGATCCCGGCTTCCAGCTTTCGTTCGCGGCGGTCGCGGCGATCTTCCTGCTCGTGCCGCCGCTGCTACACAGGCTCGAGGGCTACCCGGTCCCGGCGAAGCTCGCCGCCGTGCTCGCGGTCTCGACCGCATGCGGCGTCGCCACCGCGCCGATTCTCTGGCTGCAGTTCCACGCCGTCCCTCTGCTTTCCGTCCCCGCGAACGCGCTGGCCGCGCCGGCCGTCCCGCCGCTGCTGGGGCTCGCGTTCGCGGCGGCGCTGGTCGGCCTCGTCTCGCCGCCCGCCGCGGCCGCGATCGCCTGGCTCAACGGGTGGTGCGCGGCGTACCTCGCGGCCTGCGCGCACGCCGTCGCCGCCGTCCCAGGTGCGCAGGTCACCTCCGGGCGCTCGCTCGTGGAGCTCCTGCTCGTTACCGCCGTGGCCGGCGCCTATGCTTGGCGCCGGTGGCAGAGCTCCTCTCCGCGTACCTGATCATCGGCACCGACCGCCCGAAGGTCACCCGTGCGCTGCGCCGCCTGCGCGACCGCGTCGGCGAGGCGGCAACCGAGCACCTGAGCGCCCACGAGGCGACCGGCGAGGATGTCGCGGCGGCCTGCAATGCGCTCGGCCTCTTCACGGTCGAGCGGCGGCTCGTGGTCGTCGACAGCGTCGAGCGCTGGAAGGCAGCGGACGTGAAGGAAGTCGAGGAGTATCTGAAGCAACCCGCCCCGACAACCGTCCTGGCCCTCGTCGGCGATGAGGTCAAGCGCGACTCCGCGCTCGCCAAGGCCGTGGCCAAGGCGGGCGAGGTCCTCGTCTACGACCTCCCGACGAAAGGTCGTGGCAACAAAGCCGACCTTCCGAAATGGGTCGAGCAGCAGTTCAAGGAGCGCGGCGTCCTGATCGACCGTGAGGCCGCCCGCGCGCTCGTCGAGCTCGTGGGCGACAACGCCGATGAGCTTCTGACCGAGGTCGACAAGCTCACGACCTGGGCCGCCGGCGAGCACATCACGGAGCGCGAGGTCGCCGACCTCGTGCCCGCGAGGGCCGAGATCCCGCCGTTCGACCTCACCGATTCATGGGGTCGGCGGGACGTCGCGGCAGTGCTGGCAGCAAGCGAACGGCTCGTCGAACGCTCGGGCGACGCGGCGCGCGACGTCTTCCTCCGCACCGCCGGCCTTCTCACCAACCACGTCTCGCGGGTCCGCGAGTGTCAGGCACTCGACGCGCAAGGCGTCCCGCCGGGCGCCGCAGCCGAGCGCCTGAAGCGAAATCAGTTCTACGTGCGGAAGCTGTACGAACAGGCGCGGAACTTCAGTCCCGAGGAGCTCGGCACCGCGGTCGTCAAGCTCGCGGAGCTCGACTGGGGGCTCAAAGGTGGCAGCAAGCTGCCAGGCGAGCTCGTCTTCGCGCGAACACTCGTCGAGATCACCCGCGGCCCCGCCGCCGAACCGGCCGCCTAGGCGGAATCAGACGCGCCGGAGGCGAGCTTCGCCGCCTGCGACTTCTTCCGCCCAGCCGCGTTGCGGTGCAGAGCGCCCTGCGCCGCGGCCTTGTCGATCCAACGGACGAGCGCCCGGTGCTCTTCCGCGACCTTCTCCTGGTCGCCATCCTCGACGGCGGAGCGCAGGCGGCGCGTGTACGTCTTGATCGTCGAGACGTAGCGCAGGTTCTCGAGCCGCTCCTGGGAGGCGACGCGGACCCGCTTCTTCTGCTGCTTGATGTTCGGCATAGCGTGAAAATGCCCGCTCCGCGGGCGCAGCGATGGTAGCAGCGCGAGCCGGATCCGGCTGCGCCCGTTCCTATACTCGCGCGCGTGGACGAAGCACCCGCGGCCCGCGGCCGGCGGCTGGCGTGGTCGACGGCGATCTTCGCGCTCGCCACCGGGCTCTCTCGCATCCTCGGTCTCGTTCGCGAGATCGTGGCGGCGTACTACTTCGGCGTCGCCGGGAAGATCAACGCCTTCACGGTTGCCTTCCAGGTGCCGAACCTCGTGCGCTCGCTCGTCGCGGACGC
>JBEVNN010000247.1:0-3959 GCA_040508095.1 Gaiellaceae bacterium | reverse complement strand
CGCTCGGCAAGACGATGACGGATGGTCTCCCAGCGCTCGTGGGGCCAGGCGGCGATCGTGTTCCAGAGGTCGAATACCACCGCGCGGCACGTGCCGTTCGAGGCCGTCACTTCTTCATCAGCTTCCGGAGCTGCGCCCACGTGCGGGTGTTCGCGACCTGGTCGGCGGTGAGCCACGCCCGCCGCGCCTGCGCGACGCCGAAGTCGACGTAGTCGAGCGCCTTCAGCTGGTGCGCATCGCTCGAGATCACGATCGGCACCCCGGCCTCGCCGGCCATCCGAGCGTTGACGTCGCGCAGGTCGAGCCGGTCCGGCTGCGAGTTGATCTCGAGGAACGTCCCGGTCTCGAGCGCCTTCTCGATCACGCGCTGGAGGTCGATGTCCATCGGCTCGCGCCGCGTGATCTTGCGGCCCGTGAGGTGGCCGATGACATCGACGTGCGGGTTCTCCATCGTCGCCAGCACCCGCTCGGTGGGCGAGCGGTCGAAGGCCGTATGGATCGAGGCGACGACCCAGTCGCGCTCAGCCAACGCCTCGTCGGGCACGTCGAGGGTGCCGTCGGCCTTGATGTTCACCTCGACGCCTTTCAGCAGCTTCAGCGGCGCCACTCGCTCGGCCAGCTTGTCGATCTCCTTCGCCTGCTGTTCCATGCGCCCCTCGCGCAGGTAGTGCGAGTGGTCCGTGATCGCGTAGTAGGCGTAGCCGCGCGCCTGCGCCGCCGCGACCATCTCCTCGAGCGTGTTCTTGCCGTCCGCCGACCAGTGCGAATGCGTGTGCAGGTCTCCGCGCAGCTGGCCCTGCTCGACGAGCACCGGAAGCTTGCCCTTCCGCGCGGCCTCCAGCTCGCCCGAGTTCTCGCGCAGCTCGGGCGGGATGTACGCGTAGCCGAGCCGCTCGAAGACCTCCCCTTCGCTCTCGGCGGTGAAGACTTCGCCGCTCTCGACCTCGGTGATCCCGTACTCGGAGACGGAGAACCCACGCCGCACAGCGTCTTCGCGCAACGCGAGGTTGTGCTCCTTCGAGCCGGTGAAGTGCTGCAGCAGGTTCCCGTAGCTCTCCGGCGGGACGACGCGCAGGTCGAAGCGGAAGCCCTCGTGCGAGACGACCGTCGCCTTGGTCGGACCCTTCGCCACGACCTCCGAGACCCACGTCAGCTTCGTGAAGTAGTCCGTCAGCGCCTTCGGATCGCTGGCCGTGGCGATGATGTCGAGGTCGCGCACCGTCTCCTTGCGGCGGCGTGCGCTGCCGGCCTCGCAGACCCGGTCGGCCGCCGGGTGCTCGCGCAGCACCTCGACGACCGCGAGCAGCGCTGGCAGCGCCTGGCCCAGCAGCGTGCGGGTCGGGCCGGCCACCTTCTTCTTGCGGCCCGCGGCCTTGAGGACGCTCTCCTCGGTCTTCGCGCCGAGACCCGGAAGCGTCCGCAGCCGCTGCGCGCGGGCGGCGTCCTTCAGCTCGGCGAGCGTGGTCACGTCGAGCTCCTGCCAGATCTTGCGAACCGTCTTCGGGCCGAGGCCCGGGATGCGCAGGAACTCGACCACTTCCGGAGGGATCGTCTTGCGCCGCTTCGAGAGCGCTTCGATCTCGCCGGTGTCGACGATCTGGACGATCTTGTCCTGGATCGTCGCCCCGATCCCCGGGAGCTCCTTCGCGGTGCCGTCTAGCGCGAGCTGCGCGACAGGCGTGCCGGTCTCGCGCACCCGTGACGCGGCGCGGCGGTAGGCGAGCACCCGGAACGCCGCCTGGCCCTCGATCTCGAGCAGGTCGGCCAGGAGCTCGAGCTGCTCGGCCACCTCGGCGTTGCGGGGAAGTGTCTTCGCTTTCGCCACGACAGCGATCATATGGACGTGAGGGCCGTCGTCTGCCTGCCGACGTACAACGAGCGCGAGAACCTCGAGCGGATGCTGCATGCGCTGGCCGACAAGGCCGTCGAGGTGCTCGTGATCGACGACAACTCGCCCGACGGGACGGGACAGCTGGCCGACCGGCTGGCGGCGGAGCTCGACTTCGTCTCCGTGCTGCACCGCGAGCGGAAGGAGGGACTTGGACCGGCGTACCTGGCGGGATTCAGGCGCGCGCTGACCGTTGGTGCCGAGCTCGTGCTCGAGATGGACTGCGACTTCTCGCACGACCCCGCGGACGTGCCGCGCCTGATCGAAGCCGCCCGCGACGCAGACCTGGTGCTCGGCTCGCGCTACGTCGACGGCGGCGCGATTGCGAACTGGGGGCCCGTGCGGCGCTTCGTCTCGGCCGGCGGGTCGCTGTACGCACGCGTGCTGCTCGGCATCCCGGTGCACGACTTGACCGGCGGCTTCAAGTGCATCCGACGCGAGGTGCTCGAGACGATCGACCTCGACGCGATCACCTCGCGCGGCTACGCGTTTCAGATCGAGACCACCTACCGCGCGCTGCGGGCCGGGTTCCGCGTGGTCGAGGTCCCGATCCGCTTCGTCGACCGCGAGCACGGCGGCTCGAAGATGAGCCACGCCATCGTCGCCGAGGGGGTGTGGAAAGTCCCGTTGCTGAGGCTCCGTGCGCTGACGGGCCGTCTGTAGCATCGGGGGAGTGCTGGAACTCACCGACGCGAGCTTCGAACAGGATGTCCTGCGGGCCGAGACACCGGTCGTGGTCGACTTCTGGGCGCCGTGGTGCGGACCCTGCCGGGCGGTGGAGCCGATCCTCGCGCAGCTGGAGGAGGAGCTGGCCGGCCGCGTTGTGTTCGCGAAGCTCGACATCGACCAAAACCTCGTAACCGCCTCGCGCTACGAGGTGCTCTCCATCCCTACGGCGATCTTGTTCGAGGGCGGGGAGCCGCGTGAGACCGTCATCGGCGCCCGGCCGCGCTCGTACTACGAGCAGGCCTGGGCGCAGTGGCTCACGGCGTCGTAGCCGACTCGCTCACGCGCGCCGGTTGCTGCGCGCGGAGCTCGCGCCCGACCGCGCGCGAGACAACGATCGCGTCGCCTCTCGTCCGCATGCGAACGCGCGGGTCGAGCGCGCCGTAGAGCAGGTCGACGATCAGGTTCGCGATCACGACCGCGATGCAGACGATGATCACGATTCCCAGGATCATCGGGAGGTCGCTGTTCGCCAGTGAGCGCACCAGCAGCCAACCCGTTCCCGGCAGCGTGAACACCGTCTCGATGAACAGCGCCCCGGCGAACGCGACGCCGACGTCCATGCCAAGCATCGTGATCACCGGCATCAACGCGTTGCGAAAGACGTGCTTCCGCATCACGCGGAAACCGCCCGCGCCCTTCGCGCGCGCTGTACGGACGTAGTCCTCCTCCAGCGCCTCGAGCAGGCTGGCCCGGATCATCCGCGCGTAGAGCGCCGCGAAGAGGAAGGCAAAGGTCAGCCACGGCAGGATCATGTGGTAGGCCCAGTAGCGCGGCCCGCCGCAGAGGCTCGTGCTTTCGGCCTGGTAGTGGAGGTCGCAATACCCGCCGACCGGAAACCAGTGCAGCTTCACACCACCCACGTACGAAAAGACGAGCCCCAGCCAGACCGAGTGCGCCGAGGCACCTATCAGAACGAACAGCATCAGCCCCTTGTCCAAGAGCGAGCGTGGGTAGAGCGCCGACAGGACACCGATCGGGATGGCGATCAGCAAGAAGAAGATCGTCCCGCCGAGAATGAGCGACACCGTCACCGGGAGGGTCTTCCGGATGACGTCGGTGACCGCGTCGTTCTGGCGGGTGGAATCGCCGAGGTCCCCGCGCAGGACATGCGTCATGAAACGCGCGTACTCCTCGCCGAAAGAGCCGCGGATGTTGAACTGCGTTTGCAGCCCCGGCGCGAATCCCTGCTCGTTCCGCTGGGCGTTCCTCGAGTCAGCCGGGAGCACGAAAAACATCACGAAGACGATCAACGTGACGACGAGCATGAGCAGGACAGCCCAGAGCAGCCGCCTGACGATGAAGACCAGCACTAGCGGCTAGCGTCGCCGCTCGCGCCGTTCAG
>JBEVNN010000241.1:0-5650 GCA_040508095.1 Gaiellaceae bacterium | reverse complement strand
AGCGCGCGAATGATCGCGATCCCAAGACCGCCTTCAGCGAGGTCGCCCTCGACGTCCACGGTGTCGTCACGCGTCTCGAAGCCGGAGCCGGCGTCGCCGACCTCGACCGCCAGCCGGTCGCCGTGGAGCTCGTAGACGATGTCAACACTGCCGATCCCGTCCTGATAGGCGTGCTTCACCGAGTTCGTGCAGGCCTCGGTCAACGCGAGCTTGAGGTCGTGCAGCGTCTCGTCCGAGAGCGGGCGAACGCCGGCGATCGCCGTCAGTGCCAGCCTTCCCAGCGTGATGTACTCCGGCCGGGCGGGAATCGTGAGACGAATCGAGCGGCCCTCGTCCCTCATGTCAGGTTCGTGCCCGCCGAGCGCGTGCGTCTAACCAGGGGGGATTTGCGTGCCCGCCGTAGAAGGTCACGGGTTCGATCCTAGATGGTCAGCTCGACTCGGAGCGCTCGCCGAGGCGGACCGGGAGCACAAGGCGTGCGTCGCCGCGTTCGACGGTGAAGCGTGCAACCTGGCCCGGCCGCAGGCTCGTGACAATTCGCGCAATGTCTTCCGACCCGGTGACGCGACGGCCGTTGATCGACACGATCACGTCGCCGCTGCGCGGGAAGTCGACCCCGAACGCGCTGGCGGTCTTGCGGCCCGGGCGGAGCCCGGACTTCGCTGCGGGGCTGCCGTCGAGGACGTCGGTCACTACCGCACCGCGCTGAACGCCGTAGCCGAACCGGCGCGCGAGGGCGGGCGTGAGGTCGGTCGTCTCGACTCCCACGTAGGCGTACGAGACCGAACCGTTCGCGATCAGCTGCTGCATCGAGCGCTTCGCGGAGTTGATCGGCACCGCAAAACCGACTCCTTCGGCCTCGCCGCTCGTGCTGTTGATCTGCGCGTTGATCCCGATCACACGGCCGCGCGCGTCGAAGAGCGGCCCGCCCGAGTTGCCGTGGTTGATCGGCGCGTCGGTCTGAATCGCGTCGACGAGGTTGAAGCTCGAGGTCAGCGAGTCGACCGAGCGGTGCACCGCCGAGACCACGCCGACGGCAAGGGAGTTCTCGTTGCCGAAGGGACTACCGATTGCAGCAACGGGCTCGCCGACGACTGCGGCGGCCGAGTTGCCCAGCGGCACCGGGGCAAGCGGATGCGCCGACGGATCGACCTTGACGAGCCCGACGTCGTCGAAGACGTCCCAGCCGACGATCTTCGCCTCCGCCCGGTCGCGGTCCTGGAACTCAATGAACACGCTGTCAGCCGGCTGCGCCACCGGCGTGTCGCCCGCGGTCGTGATCACGTGCGAGTTAGTGAGGATGTAGCCCTGCGGCGAGACGACGAAGCCCGAGCCTTGACGCGTGGAGCCAGAATCGTTGCCGTAGACCGAGACGATCGTGACCACGCCCGGCGAGCGGCGTGCGTAGATCGAGCTCGGGCTGAAGCCGTTGCCCGGAAGTGGCTTCGCGCTCGGCTTCACTGCGGCTGTTGCGGCTGTGGGCCCAGGTTGCACCGGTGAGGCACGAAAGACGGTCGTCGTGGAGCTCGAGTCGGTCCAGCCGGTCAGCTGACCCACGCCGACCGCGACCACGCCGCCGAGCACGGCGCACCCGAGGACAATTGCTGCAAGAGGGCCGATTCGCACGGCGCTCGCACTGTAGCTAGGAGGTTGCGGAGCCCGTGATTTCCCGTGAAATCGCCGGCGGCGAGTGGCTCCCGCCCGGCAGGACGAGCGAAAACACGGTCCGTCCGGGCTCGGAATCGACCTCGACCGAGCCGTCCATCAGCTCGGCAAGCTCCTTTGCGATCGCGAGCCCGAGGCCGCTGCCGGAGGCGCGCGCGCCGCCGAGGCGAAAGAACCGTTCGAACAGCTGGTCGCGCTGTTCGCGCGGGATTCCGGGGCCTCCATCCTGGACCTCGAGCACCGCCGCGTCACCACGGCGCCGAGCGCGCACTTCCACCGCGGTCTCCGGCGGCGTGTGCAGGAGCGCGTTCTCGACCAGAATTCGGCCGAGCTGGAGCGCGCGCAGCTCATCGGCCTCCGCGAACACGGTGTCATCGACGTTTCCGATCAGCGTGTGCCGGGTCGACGCCGCCACCGGGCCGAACTCCTCGACGAGATCGCCCGCCAGCGCGCCGAGGTCGACAGGCTCGCGGTCGACCGAGAGCCGCCCGGCGTCGAGCCGCGTCAGGTCGAGCAGGTCCGAGGCGAGCTTCGTCAGGCGGTCGACCTGCTCGCGCATCGAGCCGAGGAACTCTCGTCTCGTCGCCTCGTCCAGCTCCTCGTCGTCGAGCAGCTCGAGGAAGCCGCCGAGCGAGAAGAGCGGCGTGCGCAGCTCGTGGGAGGCGTTCGCGACGAACGCCCTGCGAGCGTCGTCGAGGTGCGCGAGGCGCACGCGCATGCGGTCGAACGCCGACGCAAGCGCGGCCAGCTCGTCGCCCCGCGTGTCGACGACCGGCTCGTCGAAGCGGCCGCTCGCGATGCGATCGGCGGCGCGTTCGAGGCGCTTGATCCGGCGGGCGAACATGCGCGCGCCTGCGTAGCCCAGGAGCACCGCGATGATGAGCGCCACGCCGGCCGCGAGCAGGACGCGCCGCTCGACGAGCCGGATGCTCGAGAGGTCAACGGTATCGCTCACGAGCAGCGCGTACTTGCCACGGAGTACCGGCACCGCCGCCTCCGCAAAAACGTCCTCGCCGTCGGTCACGTGCCCGTGTGCCGCCGCGCGCGTGTCCAGCGCCTGGGTGGCAACGGGATCGGCCAGCAGCCGGTCCGCGAGCTCACCGGAGAAATCGAAGGGAGTGACCTTCGCCCGCGGCGCGAGTCGTTGCAGCAGCGCGACCTGGGCGCCGCCGTTCTCCTCCGATTTCGTCGCCGCGAAGTCCGTGTTGAACGGCGTCGCATCGTCGACCTCCGGCCGGATCTTCGCAACGATCCGCTCCATCTGGGCGACGCGCGTGTTGATGGCGCGATCCCTCAGTGACGGCACCACGCTCAGGTAGACGATTCCGAGCACCACGGCCACCACCAGGAGGAGCGCCAGGCTCAGCTGTACGCCGACGCTGCGGAAGAAGCCTCTCACGGGCGAAAGCGATAGCCGACGCCGCGAACGGTGAGGATGTACTCCGGTTCGCTGGGATCCTGCTCGAGCTTCTCGCGCAGGTGCCGCACGTGGACGTCGATCGTGCGCGGCTCGCGGTAGTCGGAACCGCCCCAGAGCGCCTGCAGGAGCATCTCGCGCGTGAAGACGCGCCCCGGGCTGGCGGCCATCGCGCGCAGCAGCTCGAACTCGACATACGTGAGCTGCACCACCCGCCCCGCCACCTCTACGTCGCGCCGGCCGAGGTCGATGCGCAGGCCGTCCCGCTCGATGATCTCCTCCTCGTCCTGCGCCGCGCTCGGAATGGCCGCCCGCCGCAGCAAGGCGCGCACCCGGCTGCGGAACTCCCGAATCGAGAACGGCTTCGTGATGTAGTCGTCTGCGCCGAGCTCGAGGCCGAGCACCTTGTCGAGCTCGTCGTCGCGGGCGGTGAGCATGATGATCGGAACGCTGCTCGATGCGCGGAGGCGCTTGCACACCTCGAGCCCGTCCACCTTCGGCAGCATCAGGTCGAGCACGACCAGATCGACGCGCTCTTCCGCGAACCGCGCCAGCGCCTCCTCGCCGTCTCGCGCCTGGACCACGCGAAAACCATCGCGTTCGAGCGGATAGGCGAGGAGCTTCTGAACCGCGTCCTCGTCGTCGACGAGCAGGATGGTTGAGGAATCGGTCATCGCAGCGCCTGCCGGCGCACGTCGTTCTGCGACCTACTATAGCCACGGTATGGCGGCCCTCCCGCCTCGTTCAGCGCGACGGCGCGCGCGTCGTGGCACGCTCGAGCGGCCGGTCAGCGGCCGCCTCTATCGGGGAACCTGGTTGCTGGTGGGGATACCGCTGCTGGCTGCCGCGTTCAGCGTCCACAAGCCCAATCCGCTCCCGGCGCCGCAACCCTCGCTACCGGCGTCGTTCGACGGGACTTCGGCAGTCGCCCTCACCTCCGACCTCGCCCGGCTCTACCCCGATCGCGTGCCCGGGACCGCGGGCGCCGTCGGTGCGCGGGCGTGGGTCCGCGAGCAACTCGCGCCGTACGGCCTGAAGGTCGTCGCCGACCGCTTTCGTGCCAACCTCGCCGGCCTGGGGACGCGGACGCTCGTGAACCAGCAAGCGGTGATTCCCGGGCGCTCGCCGGACGAGATCGTGGTCATGTCGCATCGCGACAACGACGGGCGCGGGCCAGGCGCGAACAACAACGCGTCGGGGATCGCGGCCCTGGTCCAACTCGCGCAGTCGTACGGCTCGGGGGTCGGCAGGCGGGCCGTGGGCCCGCAGCACACGCTGGTCTTTGTCGCGACCGACGGCGGCGCCTTCGGGATGCTCGGCGCGCGCCGGTTCGCGGAGTCCCATCGCGGCCACGTGGTTGCCGCGATCGACCTGGCGGCGCTTGCCGGACACGGACCGCCTCGGATGGTCCTCGCCGGGCTCGAGCCGCGCCTCGCCTCCCCCTCGTTCGTCGAGACCGCCGCGCAGCGGGTGCTCGAGCAAACCGGACAGCGCCCGGCGCATGCGAGCGCACTCTCGCAGCTTGTCGACCTCGCGTTCCCGTTCACGCTGCACGAGCAGGGCCCGTTGCTCGCACACGGGATCCCGGCACTGACGCTGACGAGCGGCGGCGAGCGCCCGCCGGCCGCGTTCTTCGACCGGCCCGATCGCCTCGACACCGTTCGCCTCGCCCAGCTCGGGCGGTCGGCCCAGCAGCTCCTGCGCTGGCTCGACTACGGCGCCGAGCTTTCGCCCGGGACGGCGCGCTACGTGTACTTCGGCCCGCGGATGATGCCCGGCTGGGCGATCGAGCTCGTGCTGCTGGCGATGCTGCTGCCCTTCCTGGTGTCGGCAGTCGACCTGTTCGCGCGCTGCAGGCGGCGGCACATCCCACTGATGCCCGCGCTGCGCAGCTACCGCAGCCGCGCGTGGTTCTGGCTGTGGGCGGCGATCGTCTTCGAGCTGTTCGCGCTGGCGGGCTTCTGGCCGGCGGCGCCGTCCGTGCCGCTCCCGGCAGACGCGACGCCGGGGACGAACTGGCCGGTTGTCGCGCTGATCGCGCTGGTCGTCCTGGTCGGGCTCGGCTGGCTGGTCGCGCGGCAGCGCCTCACTCCTCGGGGGCCGGTCTCGGCCACGGAGGAGTTGGCCGGCACGACCGCTGCCCTTCTCGCGCTGGCCGTCGTCGCGCTGCTGGTGGTGGCGACGAACCCGTTCGCACTCATCTTCCTCCTGCCGTCGCTGCACGCGTGGCTCTGGCTTCCGCAGGTGCGCCGGCGGCCGCTCTGGACGCGGCTGGCGGTGCTCGGCGCAGGATTCCTCGGCCCGCTGCTCCTGTTTGGTTCGCTCGCGATCCGCTACGGCCTGGGCCTCGACACGCCCTGGTACGTCGCGGAGCTGACCGCGACCGGATTCGTGCGTTTGCCGGCGCTGGCGATCGCGGTTGGCTGGCTGGCGGCGGCCGGCCAGGTGACCGCCCTTTCGATCGGGCGCTACGCGCCGTACCCGAGTGCGCGTGAGCGGCCGCCGCGCGGGCCGCTGCGGGAAGCGGTCCGGCGAACCGTGCTTACAGTGAGTGCAGCGCGAGCTCGA
>JBEVNN010000203.1:0-2751 GCA_040508095.1 Gaiellaceae bacterium | reverse complement strand
GGAGGTGAACTCGCTCCGCCGCCGAAAGCAGCGCAACTTCCTCGCGAAGCTGTTCCTCTCGCAGGGCGTGCCGATGCTGCTCGGCGGCGACGAGCTCTCGCGCACCCAGCTCGGCAACAACAACGAGTGGTGCCAGGACAACGAGCTCTCGTGGTTTGACTGGGAGGTCGCCGACGACCAGCGCGAGCTGCTCGACTTCACGCGGCGGCTGATCTTCATGCGCCGCCACCACCCGGTCTTTCGGCGGCGCTACTTCCTGCAGGGCACGAGCGTCACCGGCTCCGGGCTGCCCGACGTGTGGTGGTTCCGGCCCGACGGACGGCGCATGACGAGGCGCGACTGGGAGGACGGCGGCGTGCGCTGGCTCGGGATGTTCCTCAACGGCGAGGAGCTGCACGAGACGACCTCCCGGGGCGAGCCGATCGGCGACGAGTCGTTCCTACTGCTCTTCAACGCGCACCACGAGCCCTGCACCTTCCAGCTCCCGGCACGGCGGTTCGGCGCGCGCTGGAAGCTCGACCTCTCGACCGCAGAGCCGCATGCCGAGGAGCGCTCGTTCGCGGCGCGCGAGCCCGTCGAGGTGGAGTCGCGCTCGCTCGTCGTGCTGCGGCGCGGCTGGTGACCTACCTGACTACCTGATTACGATCGGCCGGCTCGAGGTCTTGGTGTCGAGCCAGACGACGCGGAAACGCGCGCCCACGCGCGACCGGACGACGCGCTTGTAGGAGCCTCGGACGTCGGTCAGGGCCCGTCCGCCGACGTTGGCCCAGCGGCCGCGCACGAGGTGCTGCAGCTGGTACTCGCGCCGTCCCTTCCCGGGGCGCACCTGGCCCCAGATCGTGGTGCGCAGCCCGCGTCGGCCCGACTCCGCGATCGGGAGCATGAACGAGTTGAACGCCGGCTTCGGGATCCCCGAGGGGGACACGAGCCCGCTCTGCCACCCGTTGTGCCGCGACTCGTCCTGAACGAGGAACTGGATCAGCAGGTCGACGAATGGCGCGCCCCTGACCCGCAGCGCGGAGTCGGCGACGTACTTCGCCTGCAGGATCGGCGAGACGCCGAGCGGGTCGAGCTCGTTCGTCTGGTAGCCGTACTCGGTCAGCCAGATCCGCTTCGGCCCGAAGTCCCGCTGCACCTCGCGTACGAGCGCCGGCAGGTTCGCCAGCGTCAACACCCCGGTGCAGTAGCGGCACACGCCCTTCGCGAAGCCGAACGGCCGCTCGCCGCGCGTAACCGGATACGGGTGGTGCGAGTAAGCGTCGAGCCGCGCGTGCGCCTGCTTCATCCCCCGCATGAACTTGACGGGCGAGAGGCCGGTGTTCGTCGACCGCGGCGAGGTTGCGCCGCCGGCGACGCGGTTCAATGGGTTCTGGGCGACGAGCGCGTCGTAGGTCGGGTTCAGCAGCCGCTGCACGTAGAGCTTCGGCGAGTTCGGAGTCAGGAACGTCCGCAGGTTCGGCTCGTTCCAGATCTCCCACAGCCGCACCCACGGATAGCGCTTCGCGACCGCGACGGCGAACGCGGGGAGCGAGTTCTTACTCCTCGGCACCGCCCTCGGGATGCGGCTGTCGCTCGCCCACACGGGCGTCCGGTACAGGGTCACCAGCACCGTGATCCCGTGCGCGCGGAGGCCTCCGAGGACGGCGTCCATGTTCGTCCAGTCGTACGCGGGATCGTCCGGCTCGGCGGGGTGGCGCGGCTTCGTCGGGGCGATCGCCCGCCAGTTGACCATGTAGCGCACGAGCTTCGCGCCGAGCTCGTCGAGCGTCGCGAGGTTCGGTTCCAGCGTCGGGCCCGCCGCGAGGTAGGCGTCGTCCTGGACCCCGAAGCGAACCGAGGGTGAAGCGGTGGCCGCGGTCGGCAGGAGGGCCGAGACGGCCGCCGCAGCGAGCGCGGCGAGGAGTGCGAGCTTCAATGCCTTGGCATTGAAGCTATGCGCCAGGAGGTATTCGGTAAAGGCGTTGTAAGAATTTCCTGGCGCCTTCCCCGGGCGCACCTGGCCCCGGAATTCCATGCAGAAGCCAGTTTCTGTATTTTGCAGATATGTCGAGGCGCGAGCTGAGGCCGCTGGCCGCCGAGCTGTCCACCTGCTGGCGCGAGCTGGGGACGATCCTGGCGAGCCGGCGGCTGCACGCGTCGCTCCACCCCGAGCTCGGCTCGAAGCTCACGCCGAGCAAGCTCCGGGCGCTCGCGCTGATCGGCGAGAGCGGCGGCCTGCGCATCGGCGAGCTCGCCGACCGCGTCGGGGTCGACGACACGACCGCGACGCGCATGGTCGACCGGCTCGAGGAGATCGGAATGGCCCGGCGGCACGGCGCGGAGGGCGACCGGCGCGCGATCCTCGCGGAGCTCACGCCTGAAGGCAAGGAGCTGGTCGCCGGCGTCGCCGACCAGCGCCTGCTCTTCTTCTGCGACGTGCTCGAGGCGCTCGAGCCAGCGGAGCGCGCGCAGCTCGTGCAGTTGACCGCCAAGGCTGCGCTGGTGCTCCGGACTCGCACCGACGAGCTGGTCGCGCGGTGACGGCGCTCGCGCGCGTGGAGGAGCGCGCCGAGCAGGTCGTCCTCGTCGACGGGCTCGCCGTCCGCTTCGGCGACGTCGAGGCCGTGGCCGGGATCAGCTTCGACGTGGCGGCCGGCGAGGCGTTCGGCCTGCTCGGCCCGAACGGCGCGGGCAAGACGACGACCCTTCGCATGATCGCCGGGCTCATCGCCCCGACGAGCGGCGACGCCTCGGTCGCCGGCGTGCCGCTCA
>JBEVNN010000199.1:0-7832 GCA_040508095.1 Gaiellaceae bacterium | reverse complement strand
AGCTCCCACTCGTGTTCGCCGACGAGGCCGAGTTGAGATCTCGCGCGAAACGCCTGCTCGAGGTGGTGGCCGACGACCTCGTCCTCGCCGCCCGGCTCCCCGCGCAACCGGTCGGCGAGCCGCTCGTGGAGGTCTGCGCACACCTCCTTCGGCAGCCCTTCGTAGACCGCCTCGCGGATCAGCACATGGCTGAAGCGGAAGCCGTCCTCGCCCGCGAACACCGACGGGTCTGGCTCGATCAGCTGACGCCGAACGAGAGCCATCAAGTCGCGCCCGAGCGACTCGCGGGCCTCATCGGGGAGCAGTTCCGCGACGACGTTCCAGCGGAAGTTGCGGCCCTCGACCGACGCGTGCTCGAGCACCCGGCGCTCGCCGGGGTCGAGGCTCGCGACACGCGCGGTGAGCACGGCTTGCACGTTGGGCGGCAGGTGCTCGTCACCGCATTCTGTGCGCGTCGCCACGAGCTGCTCGAGGAAGAGTGGGTTGCCCTCGGCCGTCCGGACGATCCTCGCCTGTTCGGGCGGCTGGATCTCGCCCTCGCCGATCGCGTGCACCAGCTCGCGCGCCTCTGGCTCGGCCAGGGCCTCCAGCGTGACCACCTCGCCGGCCGCCCAGGACGGGCGTGCCTCGAACAGCTCACCCCGCGCGAGGCAGAGGATCAAAATCGGGGCGGCGGCCGAAAAACCGGCGAGGTACTCGAGCAGGTCGAGCAGCAGCGGCTCGCCCCAGTGGAGGTCGTCGACGATCGCGACCAGCGGGCGCTCGGCGGCAGCGGACTCGAACAGGCGGCGGATCGCCCAAAACGTCTCCTCGGCCGGAGCGGTGTCCCGGTCGAGGCCCATCGTCGCCCGTACGCGTCGCGCCACCAGCTCCGCGTCGTCGCCGACCAGCTCTGCGATGCGCCGGTCCGGCTCGCTGCCGACGAGCTCCTGCAGGATCTCGGCCAGAGCGTGGTACGTGATCGCCTCGCCGTAAGAGAGGCAGCGTCCTACCGCCACCGTCGCCGAGCCGTCGAGCTCGCCGACGAACTCCTCTGCGAGTCGCGACTTGCCCATTCCGGCCGGCCCGACGATCGTGCAGAGCAGGCAGGACCGGTCGTCGTGGACGCGCGCCAGGGCGCTCCGCAGCTCCTCGAGCTGGCGCTCGCGGCCGATGAAGGGCACCTGGTGCCGGTGGGAGAGCGGCTCGGCGGACGAGAGGCCGAGCAGGCGCCACGCAGAGACGAGCGCCTTGCGGCCCTTCACCGCGAACGGCTCGAGCGCCTCGGAGTCGACGAGGTCCTCGACCAGGCGGAAAGTCCGCTCGCCGAGGAGAATCTCTCCCTCGCTCGCGTGTTGCTCGAGGCGCGCGGCAACGTTCACCGAGTCCCCGGTGGCGAACATCTCGCGCTGCGAGCCGGCGCCGACGAACACGTCACCGGAGTTGATGCCGATCTTGACCCCGAGCTCGATCCCGTGCGTGCCGCGTAGCTCGTCGCGCAGCTCGGCAACCGCATCTCGCAGCTCGACCGCGGCGCGCACGGCCCGCTGGGCATCGTCCTCGTGCACCTCCGTCAGGCCGAAGAAGCCGACGATCGCGTCGCCGATGAACTTCTCGACGGTGCCGCCATGGCGTTCGAGGATCGCGTTCGCGGTCTCCGAGTAGCGCTCCAGAAAAAAATCACACGACTCAGGGTCGAGCTGCTCGCCGAGCGCTGTCGACTCGACGACGTCGGCGAAGACGACCGTTGCCGGACGCCGGGCCCTGATCGGCTCCGCGGCCTCCCGCAGCTCCGTCGCCTGCTCCGGCCGCGGCACCGCCGCCGAGACGTGCTCCAGCGCGGGGTCGTGGCTCAGCATGCGGCGCTCGAGCTCGCGCAGCTCGGCACCCGGCTCGAGACCGAGCTCCTCGTCGAGCAGCGTTCTCGTCTCGCGGTAGACCTCGAGGGCCTCCGCCTGGCGGCCGGCGGCGTAGAGGCCGCGCATCAGCTGCCCGCGGAGCCGCTCGCGGAACGGGTGCTCGGCCACGAGGGCACGCAGCTCGGGCACGACCTCGCGCTCGCGCCCGCGGGCGAGGTCCGCCTCGACGCGGTCCTCCAGCACTTGCAGGCGCGCCTCCTCGAGCCGTTCGGCTTCGCGACGCAGCGCGTCGGCGGAGAGTCCGCCGAGCGCGGGCCCGCGCCACAGCGCAAGCGCGTCGCCCAGCAGAGACGCCGCGCGTTCCCACTCGGCCGCGCCCAGCGCGGTGCGACCCTCGTCAGCAAGCTGCTCGAACTGGGTCAGGTCGAGCTGGTCGCCGTCCAGCCGGAGGGAGTAGCCGCCCGACCTGCTCTCGATCGCACCCGGCGAGAGCAGGCGCCGCAGGCGCGAGACGTACACCTGAACGGTCTTCGCGGCCGTGTCGGGAGGCCGCTCCCAGAGCTCGTCGACCAAGCGCTCGAGCGGAACCGTCTCTCCGGCGCGCAAAAGCAGTGATCCGAGCACGGTTTGCTGCCTGGTGCCGCCGAGCGCAAGGGGCTGCCCGCTCGCGTCGAGCACCTCGAGCACCCCCAGGACCCGGTACTCCATTACTCCTCCAGAAGAGACTCTGCTGGCGACCGTACCACCGAAAACCCCCTGCTACCAGGCAATGCGGGGCTCTACACTGCGCCCATGCCGCAGGGTCGAAACGGCTCCTTCACGATCGCCCAGATCTCCGATATCCACTGCGGCGGGCCCGACTTCGTCCCGAACCTGATGGAACGCGCAGTGGCGGAGATCAACGACCTGAACCCGGATCTGGTCATCTGCTCCGGCGACCTCACCACCTTCGGGTTCAAGCACGAGTACGCGATGGCCAAGGGGTACCTCGACCAGATCGAATGCGACGCGTTCGTCGTGATCCCCGGCAACCACGATTCTCGCAACGTCGGCTACGTGCACTTCGAGGACATGTTCGGCGAGCGCAACTCGGTGCTGCGGCTCGGCGGCGTGACCGTCGTCGCGGTCGACTCCACCGAGCCCGACCTCGATCACGGCCAGATCGGCCGGGGCCGCTACCGCTGGATCGAGGAGCAGTTCACGGGCGACGCCGACCTGCGCATCTTCGTGCTCCACCACCACCTGCTGCCGGTCCCGGGCACCGGACGCGAGCGCAACGTGGTCTACGACGCAGGCGACTGCATCGAGTGCCTGCAGCGCGCGGGGGTCGATCTCGTCCTCTCCGGCCACAAGCACGTGCCGTACGCGTGGCGGCTCGAGAACCTGTTCGTCGTCAACGCGGGCACGGTCTCCTCGCAGCGCCTGCGCGGCAAGACGCGTCCGTGTTACAACGTGATCGAGGTCAGCGACCGCCACGTGGACGTCTGGCGGAAGTACCCGTTCCACGGCCAGGAGCGGATCATCCAGTTCTCCACGGAGACCCGCGCGTTCGAGAAGTACACGACCCGGATCGAGGACGAGGTCACGGCGAGGACCTGATGCGCGCCTTGGCCATTTGCGACGGCGAGCACTACGCATCCGTGGTGCGCGACGCGTTGGCGGCGCTGCCGTACGAGGTCGTGGGGCTCTGGCTCGCCGGCGGCGGCGAGAAGCTCCGCGGCGGCGAGGACTACGGCGTGCCCGTGGTGAGCTCGCTCGAAGGCGGGATCGCCGAACTGGAGCCTGAAGTCGTGATCGACCTCTCCGACGAGCCGGTGCTCGGGCCGCGCGAGCGGCTGCGGGTCGCGAGCCAGGTGCTCGCACGGGGGCTGCCCTACGTCGGGTCGGACTTCCGCTTCGATCCGCCGGAGCTCGCGCCGTTTCCGCGGCCGTCGCTGTCGGTGATCGGGACGGGGAAGCGCGTCGGCAAGACGGCGGTGACCGGGCACGTGGCGCGGCTGCTCGCCCGCGATCGCGACGTCGTCGTGGTGGCGATGGGGCGCGGCGGCCCGCCGGAGCCGGAGGTCGCCGAGGTCGTGCCGACGCTTGAGCGGCTACTGGAGCTCTCGCGCGCCGGCCGACACGCCGCCTCGGACTACCTCGAGACTGCGGCGCTCGCAGGCGTCGTCACGATCGGCTGTCGACGCTGCGGCGGTGGCCTCGCGGGCTCGCCGGGTGAGTCGAACGTGCTCGCCGGCGCTGCGCTCGCCGCGGAGCGCGAGCCCGACCTCGTGATCTTCGACGGCAGCGGCGCGGCCATCCCGCCTGTCGACACCGGTGCGCGCGTGCTCGTCACCAGCGCTTCGCAGCCGGCGGAGGTCTCGACCGGCTACTTGAACGCCTACCGGATCCTCGTGTCCGACCTCGTCGTCGTCACGGGCGGGGTCGACGAGCGGCTGGTCGAGGCAATCCACGAGGTGAGGGAGCTGCCCGTAGTGTCGGTCGAGCTGCGGCCGCGTCCGGTTACGCCCGTCATGGGCAGGCGCGTCGCGTACTTCTCGACGGCGCCCGCCGCGGCGCACGCTGAGATCGAGCGGCATCTGCGCGAGGAGCACGGCGCCGAGGTCGTGCTGGTCTCGGGGAACCTGGCGCGGCGCGACGCCCTGAGCGAGGAGCTCTCGCGCGTCGACGCCGAGCTGTACCTCGTCGAGATCAAGGCGGCAGCGATCGACGTCGTCGCCGAGGCGGCGCTCGAGCGCGGGGTGGACGTCGCGTTCGCGGACAACGAGCTCGTCCCGGTCGGCGTCCACGACCTCGACGTCGAGCTCGTGCGGCTCGCGGACGCGGCCGCAGCGAGGGAGGTGGTGCCGAGGTGACCGACCGGCGCTTCCGCCAGCCGCTGCCGCTCGGCGGCGAGGACGGCCTGCCGTTCTCCAAGGGCCTGATGGCGCGCTCCCTCGTTGCCGCCGGCATCACGGCCGATCGCGCGTACGAGCTCTCGCTGGCCCTCGAGGCCGACCTCGCGAAGAGCGACCGGCAGTCGGTCTCGCTCGAGCGGCTCGAGGAGCTCGCGCACGAGTCGCTCGGCCCCGAGGCGGGCGCCGTAGCGATGCGCCGGCTCCGGCGCTACCAGGATCTCTACGATCTGGACCTCCCGATCATCCTGCTCGTCGGCGGCGGCACGGGTACCGGCAAGTCGTCGGTGGCCACCGACGTCGCGTACCGCCTCGGGATCACGCGCGTCACCTCCACCGACTTCGTCCGCCAGACCATGCGCGCGTTCTTCTCGCGCGAGTTCATGCCCGCCATCCACTACTCGAGCTTCGAGGCGGGCCGTGCGACGGCAGAGGAGGGGGAGGAGCACGACGACATCGGCAAGGCGGTGGTGGACGGGTTCCTCGAGCAGACGCGCGACGTTCTCGTGGGCGTGGCCGCGTCGATCGACCGCGCCCTGCAGGAGGGGTGGTCGATGGTGCTCGAAGGCGTCCATCTCGTCCCGGGAATGCTCCCGCCGATCGAGAATGCGCTCGTCGTCCAGTGCGTGCTTGCTATCAACGACACGGAGGCGCATGCGAGCCACTTCTGGATCCGCGACAACGACTCGGAGGGCATGCGGCCGTACGAGAAGTACCTCGAGTGCTTCGACGACATCCGGCTCGTCCAGGAATACATCCTCGGGCGGGCGCAGCGACACGAGGTGCCGGTGATCCAGAACGCGAACCTCGAAGAGGCCGTCGTCGAGGTGATGGAGCTCGTCCTGAACGCGGCCGAGCCGCTGCAGGTGAGCGGATGACGCAGACCGCGCCCGAGGCGCGGGACTCCACGGCGGACGCCGGCGGCGCCCGCTTCTGCCTCTGCGAGAGCTTCGCGCGCACGACCGAGCGGGCGGCGCTCGCCGGGGCCCGCTGGCTCGGCCGGGCCGAGCAGGAGACGGCCGAGGACGACGCGGCGACCGCGATGCGGCTGGCACTGGAGCAGCTACCCATCGACGGCAAGGTCGTGATCGGCCCGGGCGACGAGGGCGGCCAGCTGGCCGGCGGCGCGCGCCTGGGCGCGGGCGGGGTGGAGTTCGACCTGGCGCTCGACCCGCTCGAGGGGCGAGGCGTGGTCGCGCGCGGCGGCTACGGCGCCATGTCGATGGTCGCGGTCGGCGACCCCGGCTCGTTCCAGCAGCTCCCGGACATGTACATGCGCAAGATGGCCGTCGGCCCGAAGGCGCGCGGCTCGATCGACCTCAAGAAGCCGGTCGGCGACAACATCCGCGCAATCGCCGACGCGTTCGGCCGCATGGTCAACGACGTCACAACGATCGTCCTCGACCGGCCGCGCCACCACGACCTGATCGAGGAGATCAGGGCCGCCGGCGCCCGAATCAAGCTGATCCAGGACGGCGACGTCACGGCGTCGATCTCCGCCGCCATCCGCGGCACCAACGACCACCTGGCGATCGGGATCGGTGGCACACGGCAGGCGGTGCTGACCGCGGCCGCGCTGCGCTGCCTCGGCGGTGAGCTCCAGGCGCAGCTCTGGCCGACCTCCCGCAGCGAGGTCGAGGCCGCGCACCAGGCCGGGGTGGAGGACCTCGAGCGCCTGTTCACGATCGAGGACCTGGCGTCAGGCGAGGTGATCGTCGTCGCCACCGGCGTGTCGAACGGCGATCTGCTGCGCGGCGTGCGCTTTCTCGCAGACAGCGCGCGGACGCACTCGCTCGTGATGTGCACGCGCTGCAACTGGGTGCGCTTCGTCGACGGCATCCACTTCTTCGCCCGCGAGCGGCGCGAGGAAGTCCGCCTGCTCGGCTACTGATGCTGAGGCGTTCGCTTGCGACGCCGTCTGAAGGCCGTGCCGGCTTGGCCGGTGCGGCCGTTCAACGCACCGTCTTGGATGCAAAACGAAGGTACCGCTGTTCCAGCGATGGCCTCTAAGGTCGTTGGCGGCAGCTGCCTGTGCGGCAGCGTGCGGTTCGAGGCCGGGCTGCCCTTCCTGCGCGCGAACCACTGCCACTGCTCGTTCTGCCGCAAGCACGCCGGCACGTTCGGGCTGACGCAGGGACGCGTGCCGCGCGAGCGGTTCCGGCTCCTGGCCGGCGAGGAGCTGCTGCGCGTCTACCGGCCGGAGGGCGGCACGGCGGTCAAGGTCTTCTGCACAGAGTGTGGCGCGTCTCTTTTCGGCGGCCACTGGCCGGACGGCGACGAGGTGTCGATCCGACTCGGCTCGCTCGACGGCGATCCCGGGATCCGGCCGCAGTACCACTCCTTCGTCGACTCCCGCGCGCCGTGGGACGAGCTCCCCGAGGACGGGCTGCCTCGATACGCTGGGGCTCCATGACCCGAGACGACGTAATCGAGGCGCTGCGCTCCGTCGAGGATCCCGAGCTCGGGATGGACATCGTCGAGCTGGGCTTGCTGTACGACGCCGAGGTGGAAGGCCCGCGGGTGAAGGTGCTCTACAGCCTCACGTCAATCGGCTGCCCCGCGGGGCCGCTGATCCAGCAGAACATCGAGGAAGTCGTGCGCTCGCTTCCCGGAGTCGAGGACGTCGAGACCGAGCTGACCTGGGACCCGCCCTGGACGCCGGAGAAGATGTCCGACGACGCGAAGTTCATCCTCGGCTTCGGCTAGCGGCTTGAGCCACGGGGCCTAGCGGCGACCGCGCAATCGGCCGGTAACAGGTCGAACCAGCGTCAGCGGGGCCGGCCCGTGCGCACGCCTTCGCCCGGTTGGTAAGGCGTGCCCGGACACGCCCCCCACAGGCCGAGGTGGCGGGCGCGAGCTTGCCGTCCGAGCCGGTCAAGGAATCGCCAGTAGCGCCCGTGCCGGCCGCGGTAGAAGTAGGGCGCGGCGGCGCCCCTGCGGACGAGTTGGACGTTCACATCGAGCCCGTCTCGGACGCGCACGACGTAGCGAAGCAGGCGTCCGTACTGGTCGAGGCGATCGGTTGCCGGCTCGGGCAGGAGGCGGACGAGCGTCCCCGGTGGCAGCAGTTGCTTTGTTGCCCTCGAGGCCTGCCGGCCGT
>JBEVNN010000164.1:0-5754 GCA_040508095.1 Gaiellaceae bacterium | reverse complement strand
ATGAAGACCAGCACTAGCGGCTAGCGTCGCCGCTCGCGCCGTTCAGCGCAAGTCGGCCTGCCCCCGCCCGCCGAAATGCTCCCAACCCGACAGCTCTACGGGCTCGCCGTGGAGTCGGATTGCGACGCCCGCGCCCTCCACGCAGCGGCCGATGACCCTGAAGCCGAGGTCGTCCGGGGTTGCTGCCAGCAGCTCGTAGTCCTCGCCGAAGGCGAGATCGTCGATCGTCGCGCCGGCGGCAACGGGAACTCGCTCGAGGTCCAGCTCGATCCGACAGCGGGACCGGCGCGCCACGTGGCCGGCGTCGACCGCCAGCCCGTCCGAGATGTCGGTCAACGCGTGCGCGGTTGCTGCAAGGAGCCGCCCCTCCCGCAGTCGCAGCGGGGGACGGGCGTGGCGCTGTTCGCGGAAGGCCGCGCCGGCCGCACCCAGGGGCCCGGTCACGACGACCACGTCCCCCGGCCTTGCGCCGCCGCGGCCCGGGACGCGGGCCGAGCGGCCGATCGCCGTCACCGCGAGCGAGAGCTGCGGCGCTCGCGTGGTGTCGCCTCCCGCTACGGGCACACCGGCCTCGTTGAGCCCGCCGTAGAGCTCGAGCACGTCCTCGAGCAGCGTGTCCTCCGGCGCGGCAAGGGTGACGAGCAGCGCCTCCGGCTCGGCCCCGGAGGCGGCGAGGTCGCTCAGGTTCACCGCGGCGGCGCGGAAGCCCAGCTCACGGTGCGTCGTCCAGTCGAGCCTGAAGTGGACGTCCTCGACCAGGGCGTCCTGCGTAACCACCACCCCGCCGGAGAGCCGGGTCGCGTCGTCCTCGATCCCCTGGGCGAGGCCGCGGCGCTCGAGCTCCTCGAGCAGGCCCAGCTCGCCGAGCTCAGAGAGCCGCATCGATCGCCGCCCTGAGCGCACGAGCGTCACGGACCGCGCGGATCACCGCGACTCCCGCGGCCCCGGCGCGGATGCAGTCGGCCGCGTTGAGCACGTCGACGCCACCGATCGCCACGACCGGGATCGAGACGGCGCCGCAGATCTCCGCGAGGCCCTCGAGGCCGATCGCTGGGTCCGCGTCGGGCTTGGACGGCGTCGCCCAGACCGGCCCGGCACCCACGTACGCCGCGCCTCGGGCCTCACCCGCGCGCGCTTCCTCGACCGAGGCCGCGGACGTGCCGAGCAGGAGCCCTGCTGCCACCGCGCGCTCGACGCCTTCGTCGCTCCGGCCGAGGTGGACGCCGTCGGCGCCCAGCCGCAGTGCCGCCTCCACGTCGTCGTTCACGACGAAGGTGACCTCGAGCTCGCCGAAGCCGCGCCCGGCCTCGACCACCTCGTCGCTGCTCGCGCCCTTGCGCCGCAGCTGGACGACCGTCGCGCCACCTTCGACCGCCGCCCTGGCCACCGAGAGCTCCTCCACGATCGCGTGCAGCCTCACCGGGCGCGGGAGTCGAGCGTGCCCGGATCGAGGTGGTAGAGCGCGTCGTAGAGCGCCATGTGGAACGACCCGGGACCTTCGGACACCCGCGCCGCGTCCTCACCCGCGACACCGAACGCCACGAGCGCCTCCGTCGCAGCCGCCAGCGGGTCGTCGCCGCGGACGCCGAGGAAACAGCCGGTGATCGCGGTCGCCATGCAGCCCGTGCCGGTGACGGTGGCGAGCAGCTCGTGCCCGTTGGCCACGGAGTTCACCGCCTCCCCGTCGGAGACGTGGTCGACGGGCCCGGTGACCGCGACGACCGGCCCGAGCAGGCTGGAGGCCTCGCGCGCGAGCTCCGGCCCGCCTCCGCCGCCGACCGCCTCGACGCCCCGGATCTCGGCGTCCTGCCCTGCAAGCGTCGCGATCTCGGCCGCGTTCCCGCGCACAACGGCGATCTCGACCACGTCGAGCAGCCGCCGCGACGTGTCGGTGCGGTACTCCGTCGCCCCCGCGCCGACCGGGTCGAGCACGACGGGCACCCCGGCCGCGTTCGCCGCCCGGCCGGCGGCAATCATCGCCTCGACCCACTCGTCGGAGAGCGTGCCGATGTTGAGCACGAGCGCGGACGCGACCGAAGCCATCTCCTCGACCTCCTGCAGCGCATGCGCCATCACGGGCAGCGCGCCGATCGCGAGGGTCGCGTTGGCCGTCTCGTTCATGACCACGAAATTCGTGATCTGGTGGACGAGCGGCTTGCGCTCGCGGATCAACGCGAGGTCGGTGCCGGCGCTCATACCGTGCCTCCCAGTCCGATCACGTCGACGGGGCCGTCTCCCGCCCCGACCTCCTCGAGCCCCTGTGCGACGGCGCGAGACGCGGCCTGCGCCGCGGACCGCGCCGCGGGCTCGAGCTCCATGCCGTGCGCGAGTTGCGCGGCGAGCGTGGCCGAGTGCGTGCAGCCCGCGCCATGGGTCGCCGCAACATCGTGCCGCGCGACCGGGATCTCGACGTGCCGCCTTCCGTCGAAGAGGTGGTCGACAGGTTCGCCGTGACCGCCCGTCACGATCACTGCGGGGGCTCCGAGCTCGTGGACCCGCTTCGCAAGGTCGCGCTTGGTGCCCTCGCCGACCAACGCCTCGGCCTCCGCGAGGTTCGGCGTCACCACGGTCGCGAGCGGGAACAGCCGGGCAACCAGCGTCTCGATCGCGTCCAGCTCCAGCAGCCGCGCACCCGAGCTCGCGACCATCACCGGGTCGACCACGAGCGGCACAGGGTGCTCGGAGAGAAAATCCGCCACGGCCTCGATGATCGCCTTCGAGAACAGCATTCCGCTCTTCGCGGCGTCGACGCCGATGTCGCCGAAGACGGCCTCGAGCTGCGCCCGCACGAACTCCGGCGGCACCTCGTGCACGGCGCTCACGCCCACCGTGCTCTGCGCCGTCAGCGCGACGATCGCGCTCATGCCGTAGCAGCCAGCGGCCACGAAAGCCTTCAGGTCGGCCTGGATACCCGCGCCTCCGCCCGAGTCGGAGCCCGCGATGGTCAGTGCGCGTGGAACCATCCTCTCCCTTCGCCGGCATGACCCGGATCAGGTTCGTCGGGTGTGATCTCAGCCCCTGAGGGCACCCCGGTCGCGCCAGGCTAGCATCGTTGCCATGAGTAACGTCCCGCGCTACGACGGGCTGGCCGAGTGGTACGAGGAGTTCCGGCCTGCGCTCGGGGACGAGGAGCTGGCAGCGCTCGCGCGACTGCTCGGCCCCGGCGACGGCCGCTGCCTCGATCTCGGCTGCGGCACCGGACTGCCGACCGCCGCCGTCGCGGAGCTGGGCTGGTCTGTCGTGGGCGTCGACGTCTCCAGCGACCTGCTCGGGGTCGCGCGGCAGCGCGGGCTCGAGGTCCTCGAGGCCAGCGCAGAGGCGCTGCCCTTCGACGATGCGAGCTTCGACGCCGCGATCTCGATCTGGACGCACACGGACATCGACGACTTCGCGGCCGCCGTCGCGGAGGTCGCGCGGGTACTCCGTTCCAGTGCGCCCTTCGTCTACATCGGCGCCCACCCGTGCTTCGTAGGGCCCCACTCGCTCTACGTCTCCGCCGAGGGCGTGCCCGAGCTCTCGGAGGGCTACCGCCGAACCGGCCGGTACGACGGGTCCGCGTTCGGGGACGGGACCCCGGACGGCGTCAGGATCCGAGTCGGCGGGGTCCACCTCACCCTGGGCGACCTCCTCGACGCGTTCACGTCCGCCGGCTTCGCCGTCGAGCGGTTCGAAGAGCTGGCGCGCGAGCGCGACTTCCCGCATGTGCTCGCGCTGCGCGCGCGCCGGAGAGCGCCGCCGCGGTGAGCAGACCGGCCGGGTAACGTCGCGCCGTGCGTTCGTTCGTGCTCACGGCCACGGGACGCGACCGCCCGGGGATCGTGGCGGCCGTGACGCGCGTGCTGCTCGACCTCGGCGTGAACCTCGAGGACGCCGAGATGGCGATCCTGCGCGGCCATTTCGCGATCGTGCTCATCCTGTCGGCCCCGGACGAGCTCGGCGAGGCGCAGCTCCGCGAGGAGCTTCAGGCCGTTGGTCGCGAGCTGCCCCTCGAGGCGGTGACGTTGTCGGCCGTCGAGCAGCTTGCGGGCGGGTCGCCGGAGCCAACACACGCGATCAGCGTCTACGGCGCCGACCACCCCGGGATCGTGCACGGTGTCGCCGAGGCGCTCGCCCGTCATGAGGTAAACGTCGTCGACCTGTCGACGCGCGTTGTCGGCGACGACCCGATCTACGTGATGCTGCTCGACGTGGCGCTGCCGCCGTCGCTTGACAACGCGGCGCTCGACGAGCTGCTCGCGCGCGTCGGACAGGAGCTCGGCGTCGACGTCTCGGCGCGCGTGCTCGACCGTGACGTCCTCTGAGGTGGCGGCGCGCGAAGTCCTGCGGTACCCGCACCCCTCGCTCAAGCAACGCTGCGAGCCGATCGCGCCCGGCGACGAGCTCGACCGAGTCTCGCGCGACCTCCTGGACACCATGCGGTCTTTCCGGGGCTGCGTCGGCCTCGCCGCACCGCAGATCGACGAGCTCGTGCGCGTCATCGTGGTCGACGTCTCGGAGCACAAGAAGGCGACGACGAGCCACGGCCTGCTCGTCCTCGCGAACCCGGTGGTCGTCGAGACGTCGGGCGACGAGCTAGGGCGCGAGGGCTGCCTGTCGATCCCGGACCTGACCGCGAACGTCCGCCGTGCGACGTGGACCCGCGTCGAGGCGGTCCTGCCTGCCGGCGAGACCGTCACGATCGAGAGCGACGGCTTCGAGGCGCGCGCCCTCCTGCACGAGCTCGACCACCTCGACGGGATCCTCTTTCTCGACCGCATCGCATCCCGCGCCGACCTCTTTGCGCGCAAGCGCTACGCGTGAGCGCCCCGCTCGCGAAGGCAGACTGGAGTTGATGGCGGTCGAGCTCGCGCCGTGGGAGGGCCTGTTCGAGGGCGAGGAGCTCGCGCATCTCGAGCTGGTCCCGGCACGGCAGGCCGTGCCGGCGCCGCTTCCCGACGACCTCCATCCGCGCGTGCGCGACGCACTCGCGGCGCAGGGGATCGAGTCGCTCTACGGACACCAGGCCGAGGCGTGGGAGGCGGCGGCGCGCGGCGAGCACTTCGTCGTCACGACCGGGACGGCCTCGGGAAAGACGCTGGCGTTCAACCTGCCCGTGCTCAACGCGCTGGCGCGGGAGCCGAAGCGGCGCGCGCTCTATCTCTACCCGACGAAGGCCCTCGCCCAGGACCAGCTCCGCGCCCTCGGCTCCTTCAGGCTCCCGAAGCTCCGCGCCGCGATCTACGACGGCGACACCCCGGCCGACCGGCGCTGGCAGGTCCGCAAGTGGGCGAACCTGATCCTCTCGAACCCGGACATGCTCCACGTCGGCGTGCTCCCCCACCACGACCGCTGGGGCGACGTGCTCTCGAATCTCGCCTACGTGATCGTCGACGAGGCGCACGTGTACCGAGGCGTCTTCGGCTCGCACGTCGCGAACGTGCTGCGCCGTCTGCGGCGGCTCGCGCGCGTCTACGGCGCCGACCCGCAGTTCCTGCTCGCCTCCGCGACGATCGCGAACCCGGGCGAGCTCTGCACGCGCCTGCTCGGCATCGAGCCGACGGTGATCGGCGACGACGCGGCGCCGCGCGCCGAACGAACGGTCGCGCTCTGGAACCCTCCGCTCACCGACGAGGAGCTGGGGCTGCGCGCGAGCGCCCTCGGCGAGGCGTCGAAGCTGATGGCCGACCTCGTCGAGCGCGGCCTGCGCACCCTCTGCTTCGCGAAGAGCCGCCGCGCCGCCGAGCTGATCCACCGCTTCACCGCCGACCGGCTCGG
>JBEVNN010000152.1:0-3811 GCA_040508095.1 Gaiellaceae bacterium | reverse complement strand
CGCTACGTGCACACGGTGCGCGGCGTGGGCTTCCGGTTCTCGGCGGCGGACGAGGTCGAATGACACTCCGCAACCAGCTCCTCGGCGCGTTCGCGTACGTGCTGCTGCTGATCATCGTCGCGCTCGAGGTGCCACTCGCGCTCAACCTCGCGCGGCGGATCGACGCCGAGGTGAAGAACGAGGCCGCCGCGCAGGCATTCGTCGTCGCGGCGGGGGCCTCTGGCCGCATGGGCAACCCGGCGGAGCTCGGCCGTGTCGTGAGGCGCTCCGGTCGGGAGCTCGGCGCGCGCGTGATCGTGGTCGGCCCGAGAGGCGGCCTGCTGGCGGACTCGACGGTCGCGACGCCGCCGAATGTCTCCTACGCGTCGCGGCCCGAGATCGCCACGGCGCTCAACGGAAACCGTGCCCAGGGAGAGCGCCACAGCGACACCCTCGGCGAGGACTTGCTCTACACCGCGGTGCCGATCACCAACAACGGCAAGGTCGTCGGCGCGACCCGCGTGACACAGAGCCTGTCGGCCGTGCACTCCCGTATCCGCCGCGGTGTGCTGGCCCTGATCGCGATCGGCGCCTTCGCGCTGGTTGTCGGCCTTGCGCTCGCGTGGTTCCTGGCCGGCTCGCTCTCGCGGCCGCTGCGAAACCTGGCCGCAACGGCGCGGCGCTTCGAGGCCGGCGACCTCGATGCGCGCGCAGAACGCGCCGGCGCGGCCGAGCAGAAGGAGGTCGCCGCGGCCTTCAACGACATGGCCGAGCGGCTCGGCGTCGTCCTCGCCGCCCAGCGGGAGTTCGTCGCGAACGCGTCCCACCAGCTGCGCACCCCGCTCACGGGACTGCGGTTACGGATCGAGTCGGCGCGCCTCAAGTCCGGGCCGGAGGCGGCGGCAGAGCTCGAGGCCGCCGAGCAGGAGGTCGAGCGGCTAGCACGACTGCTGACGTCGCTGCTCACGCTCGCGCGAGAGGGCGACAAGCCCACCGCACCGCGGCCGGTCTCGCTCGCGCGGGCAGCGGAGCGCGCTTACGAGCGCTGGGCGGCGTCCGCCGAGGAGGACGGGCGAGAGCTCGAGCTCGTCGGCAACGGCGACGCGACGATCGCGGCCTCCGAGGAGGATCTCGCGATCCTGCTGGACAACCTGATCGAGAACGCGCTCCGCTACTCGCCCACCTGCGTGGCCGTCGACTGGGGTCGCGACGGCGGCGAGGCCTGGCTCGCCGTCCTCGACGAGGGCCCCGGCCTGCAGGCCGGCGAGGAGACACAGCTGTTCGAGCGGTTCGCGCGCGGCAGCGCCGGCAGCGGCCGTTCGGGGACCGGGCTCGGCCTCGCGATCGTGCAGACGCTGGCCCACCGCTGGCGCGGCGAGGCGTCGCTCTCGAACCGCCTCGAGGGCGGGACGCGCGCCGAGGTGCGCTTCCCGGCCGCGGCTACAGTGAAGGAGGAGCCATGGGTCGAGGCCTGATCGTCGCCACACTCGCCGTCATCGGGCTGCTCTGCGCGGCCGGAATGGGCTACGGCGCCTACGTCGTCTCGCGCGGCTCGGTCGCCGTGCCCGTCACGAAGCTGCAGCAGGCGCCGCAGAGCCTGACGCCGGAGCAGGTGCGCGCGACGGCGCGGGCCAAGGCCGCGAAGGCCAAGGCCCGGAAGCGGGTGGGGACGACCACGACGCGGACCGTCGCGCCTCCGCCGCCGCCGACGACGACCGTCGACGACCATGGCGGCGACCACCATGGCGGTGGCGGCAGTGGTGGCAGCGGCAGCGGTGGCGGCGGCCACGGCGGGGACGACGACTAGCCGAGCCGTCTAGAGCTGGTCTTTCAACTCCGCGAGCGCGGCCCAGCGTGAGTCGGGCTCGGGCTCGCCGTGGTCGTGCGGCTCGTCGTTGAGGTTCTTGCCGCAGACCGGGCAGAGGCCGGCGCAGTCGGGCCGGCAGAGGATCTTGTCGGGCAGCTCGAGCGCGATCGCATCACGCGCCCAGGTGGAGAGGTCGAGCTTGTCGTCCTTGACGTACGCGGTCTGCAGCTCCTCGTCGCCACCCGGGCTCTCGGCCTGGTACTCGCGCGCGTCGACGTCGACGTCGAGGACGGCGTCTTCGAGGCAACGGAAGCACGGCCCGTGCAGCCGCGCGCGGAAGCGCAGCTGGAACACCGTCCCGGTCGAGGCACGCGTGATCGTCAGCTCCGCGGGCACGTTCTGCGGCACGGGCAGGTAGCGCTGTCCACCGAGCTCGAACGGCTCGAGCTCGATGCTCTGCTCGTCGCGAAACTGCTCGCCGGAACGGACTCTGAGGCTGCGAAGGTCGAGGGTGGTCACGCCGGCCACCGTAGCCAAGATCAGATGCGCCGAATGAGCTCGTCGAGCGGCTTGCGGTTCGCCTCCGCGCTCCACTCTTCGACGCTCTTTGACTCGGGGGCGAGGTCGCGCTTCGGGTAGCCGAAGCTCGGGATGTTCACCGGCAGCCAGCCCTCGTCCAGGCCGAGTTCGAGCGCCGCGGCCTGCTGGTCGCCGATGCCGTTCGGGCACGAGACGACGCCCTCGTTCCAGGCGACGAGGAACATGTTCTGCAGGGCGCGGCCGACGTCGATGGCTGAACCGCCTCCCTCCGTCACGATCGCCACCGCGAAGGCGCATGTCTGGACGTTGCCCTCCGCGTAGACCACCTGCGAGACGCGCTGCTTTGCGTCCTCGCTCTCGACGACGACGAACCGCCAGGGCTGCTTGTTGACCGCGCTCCCGGCGAGCCGTCCCGCGTCGAGGATCCGCCGCTGCACGCCCTCGGGCACCGGCTGATCGGAATAGCTGCGCCAGTCGCGCTTGCTCGCGACGGCGAGGCCCACGTCCATGCCGCGCGGCGCCCTAGCCCGGGAAGTCGTCGTTGTTGCTCTCGACGCCGGCCGCAACGCCGGCGACGACCGACTCCTGCGACCGCTCGTGTAGCCGCTCACGGCCGCGCTTGACCGCCGCGAGGAACTTGTCGAGGTTGACCTCGAGCGTCGACAGGATCGAGTCCGCCCAGTCCTCCATCTCGAGCCTCGTCTCGCGGGCCTGGCGACGGGCGTCGTCGATGATGTCGCCCGCCTGACGCTCGGCCAGCTTGACGATCTCGGTCTGGGAGGCCTCGCGCACGGCCTGCTCACGCGCCTCGCCGAGGATGCGATCGCATTCGCGCTTCGCCTCCGCCAGCATCTCCTGGCGCTCCTTGACGATCCAGCGTGCCTGCTTGATCTCCTCGGGGATGGTCGCGCGCATCTGGTCGAGGATGTCGTAGATCTCCTCGCGGTCGATCCGAACCTGGTCGGTGAGCGGCACGGCCTTCGCGTTGTGCACGAGGTCGTCGAGCTTGTCGATCAGAACCAGTACGTCCATCGGTGCGCGGAGTTTACAGGCGGCTACGGCTTGAACAGTCGGCTCAGCCAGCCGCGCCGTTCGGGCTCGGGCTCCGGCTCGGGCTCGGGACGAACTGCGCGCGGCGGCTCGTGCTCGCGGGGCGCTTCACTGCCAAAGACCCAGCGCCGCCCGCTCGCGCGGAGCTCCTCGAGCACCGCGCCGGCCTCGTCGGGCCCGAGCACGACCTCGTCGCCGTGAGCCAGCTGCGACTCGATGTTGTTGGCCGTCTCGCTGACCGCTCCGCGGGCCCGGAGCTTCTGGAGCACGTCCTGCGCCTGGCGCTTCTGGAGCCGCACCTCTCCGCCGGCGGCTAGCAGCGTCTCGAGACTGGCGGCGGGCTCACTCATTCCTGTGGGTTCTCCGGGGTGCCGGGCCGTCCGTCCGGGAAGAGCTCTTTGAACCTGCGTGCGACGGCCTCGGGCACAAGCTCGT
>JBEVNN010000139.1:0-2962 GCA_040508095.1 Gaiellaceae bacterium | reverse complement strand
GGTGAGCGCAAGAACGTCCGGCTGATGGGGATCTACGAGGAGCCCAACGGCGGCTCGCCGTTCGGCGACGCGACGCTCTCGGCGCAGCTGTTCGACAAGTACAACCCGCGGCCGAAGGACCTGATGGTGCTGGTCAACACGCCCGACGGGGTCAGCGACGGGAACACGACCACCCTCGAGGACGACGTCGCCAGCTTCGCCGACGCGAAGGTGCAGACGCGGGACGAGTTCAAGACGAACTTCCTCGCCCCGGTCAAGAAGATCATCAACCTGCTCTACGCGCTGCTTGCGCTCGCGGTGATCGTCAGCCTCGTCGGGATCATCAACACGTTGGTGCTGACGATCTTCGAGCGCACCCGCGAGCTCGGCATGCTGCGCGCGGTCGGCATGACTCGGCGGCAGGTGCGGATGATGATCCGCTACGAGAGCATCGTCACAGCGCTGATGGGTGCGACGCTCGGGTTGATCGTCGGGGTCTTCCTGGCCGCACTCGTTGCGCAGGCGTTGAGTGGCGAAGGGATCGTCTTCACGATCCCGTGGCTGCAGCTCGTCTACTTCATCATCGCGGCGATCATCGTCGGCGTGCTCGCGGCCGTGATTCCGGCTCGGCGAGCAGCGAGGCTGAACGTCCTCGAAGCGCTGCAATACGAGTAATTGGTGTCCTGCAGGGTGTCGTCCGGGGCTGCGCCTAGGCTCCGGCCGTGCGCCGGCTGCGACCGCTGAGCGAGGAGGAGTGCTACCTCCGCTGCTACGGCGTCGACGAGACGACCGTGCGGGTCGTTCGGCTCGAGCCGAAGCGCGCGGCGCTCGGGCTCGGAGGGATCACGGGCGAGGAGCTGCGCCGCCTCTTCGAGGTTCGGCTCGACGCGCGTGAGACGGAGCTCGCTGCTTGAAGACGTGCGCGCACTGGGGCCGCACTCGCCGCGTGATCGGCATCCGACGGCCACGGTCGCTCGCGCATGAGCGGCCCTGCTCGCCGCGGAGCCGCCCCCGTCGCCGCTGTCGCTGAAGGGAGAACGGCCGCGGCGGCAAAGCCACCACGGCCTCCAAACGGCATCGCAAGCGACGCCTCAGCGGTACCCGACGTGCTCGGGCCGGGGCTGCGCGTGGTCTTCTGCGGGATCAACCCTGGGTTCGTCTCTGCTGCGGCGGCGGCGCACTTCGCGAACCCGCGCAACGACTTCTGGCGGCTGCTGCACGCGGCCGGCTTCACCTCGCGCCTGTACGAGCCGGGCGAGCAGTTCGAGGTGCTGCGGGAGGGGATCGGCCTGACGAACGCGGCGCCGCGCACAACGCGGGGCTCGGGTGATCTCCGCAGTGCGGACTTCGCCGGGGCGGCCGAGCGGCTGGAACGCCTCGCGACGGAGCTGGCGCCGCAGTGGATCGGGTTCGTGGGGAAGGAGGCGTACCGCGGCGTGTTCAGGGAGCGGCCGGAGCTCGGGGAGCAGGAGCGGCGGCTCGCCGAAACTCGGCTGTTCGTCCTCCCGTCGACGTCGCCCGCGAACGCAGCGGTCCCGTGGAAGGAGCGGCTGCGCTGGTTTTGCGCGCTGGCGAAGGCCTCGGCATGAAGCCGTGGCGCCGGGCGTGCGCGCCCTCGTGCTCGACAGCGACGATCGGATCCTGCTCGTCCACTTCGAGTTCCCACCGTTCCCATGGACACTCCCGGCGGCGAAATGGACCCCGGCGAGACCGACGAGGTGGCGCTGCGGCGGGAGCTCGCCGAGGAGCTGGGGCTCGACGACTTCGAGCTGGGGCCGCTGCTCTGGCACCGCGAGCACGAGTTCGACATGCCGCTCAACTTCCGTGGCCAGCGCGACAACTGCTATCTGGCTCGGGTCGAGCCGTTCGAACCGGCGCCGAGGGTCGACCTCGCGGCCGAGCACGTGATGGAGATCCGCTGGTGGACTGCCGACGAGCTCCGGCGCTCGCGCGAGGTCTTCGGCCCGCGCCGCCTGCCGGAGCGCGTAAGTGGCCTGCGCGAGTCGCGCGTGCCGTCGACGCCGCTCCAGCTTGAGAAATGAGTACGAGGGGGCTCACGGGGGAAACCGGGTTTCCCGTGAAGCAAGCGCGCCAACGCGCGAAGCGTCACCCGCGCCAGCGGTTGGTAATCGGCGTCCTGCGGTCGCGACCGAAGGCCTTCGGCGTCAAACGGACGCCTGGCGGCGCCTGGCGGCGCTTGTATTCAGCGCGGTCGATCAACGCGAGCGCTCGCTCGACGACGTCGGGATCGAAGCCGTCCTGCGAGAGCTCCTCGCGGGAGCGGTCCTGTTCGACGTATGCCTCGAGCACTCGGTCGAGCGCGTCGTACGGCGGCAGCGAGTCCTGGTCGAGCTGGTTGTCGCGCAGCTCCGCGCTCGGCGCGCGGTCGATGATCGTCTGCGGGATCACTTCACGGTCCGCCCGCTGATTGAGATAGCGGGCGAGCCGGAAGACGTCGGTCTTGAAGACGTCCTTGAGCAAGGCGAAGCCGCCGGCCATGTCGCCGTAGAGGGTCGCGTAGCCGACGGAGAGCTCGGACTTGTTCCCTGTCGCGACGACGAGCCACCCGAACTTGTTCGAGAGCGCCATGAGCAGGACTCCGCGGATCCGCGCCTGGATGTTCTCCTCGGTGAGGTCGGGCTCGAGTCCGGCGAAGCTCTCTGCGAGCGTCGCGTCGAAGGTTCCCACGACGTCCGCGATCGGCAGCTCGCGGAAATCGGTCTCGAGCAGTTCGGCGAGCAGGCGGGCGTCGCGGCGCGTCTCCTCCGCGGAGTACCGCGACGGCATCGAGACACAGTGCACGCGCCCGGGCCCGAGTGCCTCCACCGCGAGAGCCGCGGTGAGCGCAGAGTCGATCCCACCGGAGACGCCGATCACAATCTCGCGGAAGCCGTTCTTCTCGACGTAGTCACGTAGGCCGAGCTCGAGCGCGAGCCGCATCTGCTCGAGCTCGGGCTCGAACTCGGCGACTCGCGACGCGATG
>JBEVNN010000096.1:0-5934 GCA_040508095.1 Gaiellaceae bacterium | reverse complement strand
GACAACGTGTAGGAGGGCTGTTGGCGTCCGCGGCGAAACGCGCCGCCGTGGCCGCCAGAAAACGCAAGCGTTCGCGCTCGCTGATGCGCTGGGTCGCCGTCGGCGCGATCGTCCTCGTCGGGCTGCTCTACGCGCGCCCACTGCGGAGCTACCTGCAGACGAAGCACGACCTGGCGCAGCGCGCGGCAGAGGTGAAGACGCTGAAGGCCGACCGGCGCGCGCTCCAGCACCGGCTCGCGGAGGCGCGCACCGGCGAGGCGCTGACCCGGCAGGCGCGGCGGCTCGGGCTCGTTCGGCCGGGCGAGCGCCTCTTCATCGTCAAGGGCGTGTCGGCCTGGGTGCACAAGGCTAAGGTCGGGAGCGGTGGACGATGACCGCTCAATCGTGGAGCGCCAGCTCGGCCGGCCGCCGCGCGCCTTCAGGCGAGTCGCCGTCCGCTGCCCGTTCGGCCGCCCCGCGGTAACCGAGCAGGCGCCGTTCGACGAGTCGGGCGAGCCGTTCCCGACCAGCTACTGGATCACCTGCCGCCACCTGGCGGCTGCCATCGCGCGGCTCGAGGCCGAGGGCGGCGTCGAGCGCTGGAGCCGCCGCGCGGAGGAGGACGAGTTGCTGAAGGCGAGCCTCGAGCTCGGCCACGACGAGCAGCGCCGACTGCGGCCGGAGCTCCCGGGCGGGATCGGTGGCCAGACGCGCCCGGGAGGCCTCAAGTGCCTCCACGCGCACATCGCGTTCGCGCTGGCGCGGCCGGGCTACGAGCTCGGCGAGCGCATCCTGGCCGAGGTCGAGACGCCCTGGCCCGACCGCTGCTGCTCCGACTAGAGTCGCGCCGATGGAGGGGGCGCTCGAGACCACCCGACGGGAGTGGGAGGAGGGGAACCGCCGGCTGCAGGCATCGGCCGGCGACCACCAGCTCTACCGGCGCCTGCTCGCGGAGGTGGACGTGGTGATCGAGCAGCTGCGCCGCCGCGTCGGCCAGACGTTCACGCTCGACGAGCTCGCCGCCGCCTACGGGGACGCCGACCGTTGGGTGCAGGAGGCGCTCGTCGTTGCCGAGCCGGCGCCGGGCTGGCCCGCGCGCTCGACGACCGTCCAGGACGCCGCCTTCTACCTCTACTCCCGCGGCGCGGTCGACTACCGACCGTGAGCACGCGCGAGCGACGCCGGCGCAAGAAGAGCTCCACCCGCCGCCGCGTGATCTTGGCGGTCGTGTTCGTGCTCGTGTTCGCGATCGGCATCGCCCTCGGTCAGGCGCTCGAGGACAATCCGCCGCAGGGCTCGACTGTGACGCAGGACCAGACGTTCACGCTTCCGCCGGTCTCGCAGACCGTCACGGTGACCGCGCCCTAAGGCTTCAGCGTGTTAGGAACGCTGAGCTTTGGGTAGATTCGGGAGGGATGGCCCGTGAGCGATCCAGCCGTCGGGGTGCCTCGGGCGAGCCAGAGTGGCTCACTCTCGGTGAAGCCGCCCGCTACCTGGGGGTGGCGCAGAGCACCATCCGCAAGTGGTCCGACACCGGCCGCGTGCGCGCCTTCTACACGCCCGGCCGCCACCGCCGCTACCGACGCGACGACCTCGACGCGTTCCTCCAGAGCTCCGGACCGGGGCCGAGCGAGGGCCCGCTCGTCCTGATCGTCGACGACGACGAGCAGGTGCGGGAGTACGTGCGCGTCAACCTCGAGGCCGAGGGCTACGACGTGCGCGAGGCAGGCAACGCCGAGGAAGGCCTCCGGGCGGTCGAGGAGGCGCGGCCCGACCTCGTGCTCCTCGACGTGATGATGCCGCAGGTCGACGGCTGGGAGATGCTGCGGCAGCTGCAGGAGCGGCAAGGCGAAGCGATTCCGGTCGTGATGTTCAGCGGCCAGGCCGACGCGGCCACGCCGGACGAGATCGCCGAGCGCGGCGCGACCGGCTTCATCGGGAAGCCGTTCGACCCGGGCCAGCTGATCGAGAAGACCAAGCAGCTCCTGTCCTCCTGATCCGGCTCGACCGCCACCTCGAGCGCTGGATCGTCCTCCACCGCGTCGAGTGGCTGAACACACCTGTCGTCGACCTGACGCGAATTGCGACCGACGGCGCGATCTTCATCGTCATCGGAGCGGTGCTGCCGATCGTCTGGCGCCGCCCGTGGTTCTTCGTCACCCTCGTTGCGGCGACCCTCGCGGCGGACGGGCTCTCGCTCCTCCTGCGCCAGTGGATCGGCCGCGACCGCCCGCCGCTCGTCTACCCGGATCCGAGACCGCTCGTCGGGGTGCCGCACTCCGGTGCCTTCCCGTCCGGCCACGCGGCGACGGCCTTCGCGGCCGCGACGGTGATCGCATGTGACTCGCGACGCCTGGCCATCCCGGCGTACTCGCTGGCCGCGCTGGTGGCCTGGTCGCGGGTCTACGTCGGCGTCCACTGGCCCCTCGACGTCATCGGAGGCGCAGCGCTCGGAATCCTGGTCGCTATAGCTCTTCTGAAGCTGTCAGAAGCCCTCCGCCGATCACTCCGAGCGCAGCAAGAAGGCTGATCCAGATGCCGATCCCGCGGCCGGCCGCGACGATCGAGTCGGGGATGTCGATCAGGCGGATGAGGACGAAGATCGTCGCCAGGGAGCCGAGCGCGATCACGACGAGGCTCTCGGGGATCGCCTGCGGCAGCTCGAAGCCGAACTCCCGCAGCGCAGCCAGCGCGAGCAGCACGAGCCCCACGAAGAAGATGAGCTTGCCCAGAACGCCGGTGTGCCAGCCGATCACCGACACCGTCGGTCCGGACTCGCTCGAGCCCGAGTACCAGCCGGTGAACGACGACAGCGTGAGCACCAGGGCCGCCACCCAGGTGACGCGCCTCCCGAGCGACCAAAAACCGCCGGCGGGACGCACGAACGCCTCCTCCGGCTCGTAGTAGGGCTCGTCGCGCTCCTCGACCTGGAAGGGCTCGGGCGTCTCCACAGGCGCAGTATGGGCGAAGTCGGCGGCTAGAGCCCGAAGAGGCGCTGGATCTCGTTCCAGATCACGATCGCGAGCACGACGCTGGTCGCGATCACCGCGGCGAGCGCGAGCCAGAAGCGGAGGCGTGCCAGGTTGCGCTGGTATGCGCGCTCCTCCCGGTGGCGGCGCTTGATCCGTTGGCGTCGGTAGTTCCGCGAGATCGCCGTCGGGTCGAGCAACTCCTCCTCGACGTGCTGTCGCTCGGGCAGGGCCACGCGGGGAGTCTAGTAGGCCATACTTGCGGCGGGTCGGAAGATGGCCGTGGCCAGGGAAATATCCGGAGTCGGGGGGCTTGATTCGGCCCTGATGACGATCGTCGAGCGGACGGCGGAGATCGCCGGCGCGGACATCGTCGTCGCCCGCCTGCTGGACGACTCCGGTGGGCTGACCGCGCGCGCGGTACACGCAGCGTCCGCGGCGCTGCGGGCTGAGCTCGAGGGCTCGCGCCTCGATCCCGACGCGATGGCCGCCGGCGAGAACGGCGAGCCGCCCCAGCTGCCGCCGCCGCTGCGGCGCATCGCCGAGCGGCTGGGAGCGAGGGACGTGCTGCAGCTGCCGGTCCTCGACGGAGGGACGCTCGTCGGATCGCTCGAGCTGCTTCGTCGCCGGAGCGAGTTCGGGGAGCGAGAGCGGCGGCTCGCGGCGGCCGCCGCGGAGAACGTCGCGCTCGCGCGCCGAGCGTTCGGGGACGGCAGCGCCGCGGTCACCTCGACCGATCTCCTGGGTCTGGCAGGCGACGCGCTCGCGGCGGGCTCGGACGAGACGCGTGCCGCCGACCAGGTCGCGACGCTCGCCGCCGAGGCGACCGGCGCCCGCGCCTGCCTCGTGTGGCGCTACGAACCGCAGGGCCCGGTGTTGTCGGCGCTGTCGGGAAGCGCGCTCCAGACGGCTGCGGGGCTCGACGCTGTGCATCGCACCCGCGGCGGTCCCGGCTCGCTCTCGCTCGAGCCGGTCGAGGACGGCGGCGTGCTCGTGACCCTCCAGCTCGGCGAGCCGCCGCAGGGCGCGCTGCAGCTCCTGCTCGAAGTGGAGCCGGACCCCGGCGACCCGCTGCTCGAGCGCCTCGGCATCTTTGCCGTGCGCGCGGCCCACGCGCTGCGGGCCGGCGAGCGGCGCGAGACGCTGACCGTGGAGCTCCAGCGCACGCGGGCGCTGCTGACGATCGTCGGCCAGGCGATCGCCCAGCTGTCGCTCTCGCACACGCTGCAGACCGCGATCGAGCTTGTCGCCGACTTGCCCGGCGCGGCGCGGCTCGCCGTCTACCTGTCCGAAGAGCGCGGACAGCGGCTCGAGCCGGCGGCGGAGCGCGGCCTGACCGGGCCGCACGTCCGCGTGGCCGAGCGGCTGCTCGAGCTGTTGCTCGTGCCCGCCCACGGTCGGGGGCTGCTCGGGATCCCGTACGCGGCCACCGACACGCGGCTCCGCGGCGCCCAGGACGTGCTCGAGGAGATCGGCATCGAGGCGGCGATCGCCGTCCCGCTCCGCGCGCGCGACGACCTGATCGGCGTGCTCGCGGTCTACCCGGAGGCGGGCCGCGAGCTGACCGAGTACGAGGAGGAGCTGCTGCTCGCGCTCGCCGCGCAGCTCGCCGTCGCCGTGGAGAACGCGCGCCTGCACGAGCGCACCAAGCGGGCCGACGACGCGCGGAGGGAGGCGCTGGAGGCCGAGCGTGAAGCCACGCGGCGGCTGCGCGCGCTGTACGACATCTCGAGCACGTTCTCCGAGAGTCTCTCGCTCGACCAGACCCTGGAGGCAGTGACGCGCACGATCGTCGAGACGCTGCACGTGGACGCGGCCGTCCTGCGCATGCCCGACCCGCGCGGCGACGCGCTCGTCCCCGTCGCCCTGAACGTGCGCGAGGAGCGCCTGGAGGAGTCGATGCGGGCGATCCTGTCGCTGCCGCAGCCGCTGACGCCGGTAGCGCCGCGTGCGTTTCGCAGCGGTCACGCGGTCGTCCTCGACGGACGGACCGCGAAGGCCCTCGGCGCGGCGCACGAACCGCTGGTGCCGTTCCTCGAGCGCGGCTCGTCGGCGGCCGTGATCCCGCTGGCGACGCAGGCCGAGATCCTCGGGACGCTGACGCTCGTCTCGCTCGACCCGGACCGGCCGATCGGCGCCGAGGTGCTGGACGTGGCGACGTCGATCGCCGGCCAGGCCGCGCTCGCCCTCGACAACGCTCGCCTCTACCAGCAGCAGACGCAGTTCGCCGAGTCGATGCAACGGTCGCTGCTGCCGCGCTCGAGTCCGCAGGCGCGTGGCCTCGACGTCGGCGCGGTCTACGCGTCCTCGGCGCGGATGGACGTGGGCGGCGACGTCTACGACTTCCTGGAGCTCGCCGACGGGCAGCTCGCGGTCGTGCTCGGCGACGTCACCGGCCACGGGATCGACGCGGCGGCCGACATGGCGATGGCCAAGTTCGTCTTCCGCTCGCTCGCGCGTGAGCACTCCGAGCCCGGCGATTTCCTGCGCGCGGCGAACGAGGTCGTGCTCGAGGAGATCGCGGAGGGCAAGTTCATCACGATGCTGTTCGTCACCGCCGACGGGAAGAACGGCGACCTCGCCTGCGCGAGCGCAGGGCATCCGCCGCCGAGGATCGTGCGTGCGGATGGTGGTCCCCCCGAGCCGTTGAGTGTTCGCGGCCTCGCCCTCGGGATCGCCGAGGAGCAGGAGTACCCGGCCGAGAACGTGCGCCTGGAGCCCGGCGACACCGCGGTGCTCTTCACGGACGGGCTGCTCGAGGCCCGCCGGGACGGCGAGCTCTACGGGGAGGAGCGTCTGGACGCGGCGCTCCTCGCGAGCGCATCGCTGCCGGCCCAGGAGCTGGCGGAGGCGGTGGTCGAGGACTGCCGTGCCTTTGCGGGCGAGCTGGCGGACGACTGCGCGGTCGTCGTCGTCAAGCGCGCGTGATCGATCTCGGGCGGCGCGACGGCCGCCTGCTGCGGATCGGCCACCGCGGCGCGGCGGC
>JBEVNN010000080.1:0-8925 GCA_040508095.1 Gaiellaceae bacterium | reverse complement strand
GCGGCCGTGATCACCGGGCAGTTCGAGTGTCGGTGCCGACGGGCTCGGCGGCGACCTCGGCGTGCGCGAGCAGCTCGAGGTCGTCCGTGACGGCGAGCAGTGCGAGCGCGCGCCGCACGTACTCGAGCGCGGTCAGGGGCCGCCCACGGGACTCGTTCAGCCGGGCGAGCGAGCGGTAGAGGCGGACGCGCGCATACGGGTCGGTCTCGTCCGCATGCTCGAGCGCGGCTTCGAGCAACGACTGCGCGCGCTCGAACTCGTCGAGTTCGTTCAGGGCGTCGCCGAGGTGCGTCGTGAAGCGGACGCGGGCCGCGACGTCCTCGGGCGCGTCCTCGGCGATCTCTCCCAGGCAACGCTCGAACAGCGCGGCGGCGAGGTCCGGCCGGCTCGTCGCCGTGTACGCGCGTCCGAGCGTCGCGAAGACCTCGGGGCGAAGGCTCGGAGAGACCGGTGAGACGTCGAGACCGGCCTCGAGCCGCTCGATCGCCTCGGCGTTCCGGCCGGCTGCCGCTGAGGCCAGCCCGAGCGCGAGGCTCACGCGGGAGGCCGCGATCGCGTCGCCCGCGGCGGTGGCCTCGTCGTGGAGCTGGAGCAGCGCGGCCTCGGCGAGGCCGGTGTTCTCGTCCAGGCGCAGTCCGAGCTCGGCGTCCGCGATCCGCAGCTCCCGCGCCTCCACGTCGCGGATCTCCGATCCCGTCTCGAGGTAGTCGGCCGAGACCCCGAGCTTGCGCGCCAGCATCCGCAGAGCCTTGACCGAGGGGCGCCGCGCGCCGGCCTCGATGCGGGAGATGTACGCGTACGAGACACCGGGGCTTGCGAGCTCGCGCTGAGACAGCCCACGTTCGTGCCGCAGGCGCCGCAGACGCTGACCGATGGTCTCGGCCTGTCCCTCGGGGGAGGGGAACACCACGTCCATCTTGACCACCCGTGCGGCGGCCGTCCAGCCGCTATCGTCGGACGCGTGAGCATCGACCCGCGAGTCGACATCGGCCACGTGCACCTGAAGGTCTCCGACATCGACCGCGCGCTGGCGTTCTACCGCGACATCCTCGGCTTCGACGTGATGCAGCGGATGGGCGACCAGGCCGCGTTCATCTCGGCCGGCGGCTACCACCACCACCTCGGGCTGAACACGTGGGATTCGCGAGGCGGCTCGGCCCCACCGCCCGGGTCGACCGGGCTCTACCACGTCGCGATCCGCTACCCGGACCGGGCACAGCTGGGGAACGCGCTGCAGCGCCTGGTGGACGCGCGCTGGCCGATCGACGGCGCGACCGACCACGGCGTCTCGGAGGCGATCTACCTCCGCGACCCGGACGGGAACGGGATCGAGCTCTACCGCGACCGCCCGGAGGACGAGTGGCCGCGCCAGAGCGAGGGGGAGGGCGTGGCGATGGTCAATGCGCCGCTCGACCTCCAGGCGCTGCTCAACGAGGCGGCCTGATGGCAAAGGGATATGCAGAGGGCCCCGCGGCGGAAGAGGCCGAGCGCCGACGCGAGGAGCTCGAGCGCGGGCCGGAGGAGCCGGAGGCCGAGGCGCGGCTCGCCGTCTACGGCTCCACGGAGGACGACCCGGAGCGGCACTTCATCGGCTGGCGCGACGAGGTCGACCCGGACGAGCTGTTCGACTCCGGCGAGGCGTGGGGTCTGACGGTCGTGCGCGTCACCGAACCGTGACGCGGGCGTTCGCGGTCGGCCCGCGCAGCTTCCCGTCCGCCGGCGTGACCGTGCAGCTCACTCGCTGGCCCGAGCGTGCGAGGCGGTGGCGCAGCACATCGGAGAGGCCCGCGCTGGTCACTTTGCGGACGAGCTTCCCGGCGACACGCCAGCGGTAGCGGTAGCGCACGATCGCGTAGTCCGGATCCTCGGTCACGAGCGAGGTGTGGACGAGACACTGGATCACGTCGTTCCTGGTGGGCGCCGTCGGGTCGAGCGAGAGCGTGACCGGGTTCGGCCGCCGGTTCCTCGCCGTGGCCGCGACCCTGAACGGCGCGTCGAAGAGCTGCCGCCCGTTCGAGGCCAGCCGCAGGCGCCAGGTGCCGGTGCGATCCAGATTCAGGCGCTCGCGCCGGGTCACCCAGGTGGCGCGGTAGCCCTGGAGCGGCAGGTCGCGGAGCGCGTCGATGGCGACACTGCCGTCGGGGCGCGTGAACGTGACCTGCAGCGGGCCACCGTCGAAGAACGCGAGCTCGGCGCGGAAGTAGACGTCGCGCACGCCTGGCGCGAAGGTCCCCGTGCGGACCGCCTCGTCCCACGGCGGGTCACGGCGCCCGCCGAACGGCTTGCGAGAGAAGGTGAAGTCGCGCACGTAAGGCGCGGACGGCAGCGCGGGCTGGGAGCGCCAGTAGCTCTTCCCGGCGCGGCACGGTCCGGCGAACGGCTCGTAGACCGTGAGGTCGAGCTTGATCGTGAAGTGCAGATGCGGCCACGAGCTGTGGCCGCTGGACGCCGTCCAGCCGAGCTGCTGGCCGGCGACGATGCGCTGGCCCTGGCGCACGAGAACGCCCTTGCGCAGGTGGCCGTAGATCGTCCGCACGTGGCGGCCGAGGCTCGACAGGATCACGTGGTTGTCGACCGGCGTCATCGTCCGCTCCACGTGCTCGTCGGGGAGCAGGTCCGAGACCTCGATCACGATCCCGTCGACGGCCGCGAAGACCGGCACGCCGATCCGCTTCTCCTGGAACGAGCGGATGATCGAGTCCTCGCCGGTGTGGCCGTCGTACGTCTGCGTGCCGCAGCTCCAGTCGAGCGTGCTCGGGCCGGGGTCGAGGTCGACGAAGTTGGCGAAGTAGAGGTCCTGCCACGGCAGCCCGGACTGCGGATAGAAGGGGAGGACGGGCGGCTCGGTGGGACCGGAGGTGGGCGCGGCGAGCGACGCGCCTGCAAAGGCGAGGACCAGCACGGTGAGGAGGAGCACTCGTGTAATGGCTTTCGGCATAATAGAGCATTACGGACGAACAGGACACAGCACTCGTCGCCTTCCTCAACGACGGCGCTCTCGCGGGCCAGCGCGAGCCGACCGCCACGGAACAGCGGCGCCTCGACGTGCTGCGCGAGCTGCTGAACCACCTGGCCGACACCGTCGCCGCGGGGGGCGCCCTCTCGCAGGCCGAACTCGCCGCGCTGAACGAGGTCACGGGCCGGCTCCCGGTGCGCGCACAGCTCGTCGCCGAGCGCGACGGCGGCTACGTCATCGACTTCACGCCGGTCGGCGGGGCGTGGGTCGATCGGGTCGAGCGGGAGCTCTCCGGCGCGTTCGGGTCGATCCTGCGGCGCTCGCGCCCGCCGCGCCTGAAGCGGTGTGCCGACGAGTCCTGCCGCCGGGTCTTCTACGACGCGACACGCAGCCGAACTCGCCGCTGGTGCGACTCGGGGACCTGCGGCAACCGGGTCCGGGTGCGGCGCCACCGCAGCAGATCCGCCGGCACTGCATAGCTCCCCCGTGCCGGTGCTATACCTAGCGGCGAATGGCAAAGCCGGTCGAGCAGCTCGAGCAGGTGACCATCCGTTTCGCCGGCGACTCCGGCGACGGCATGCAGCTGACGGGCGGCCGTTTCACCAGCGAGACGGCACTGATCGGCAACGACCTCTCGACGCTGCCCGATTTCCCGGCCGAGATCCGGGCGCCCGCAGGCTCGCTGCCAGGCGTGTCCGGCTTCCAGCTCCACTTCGCCGACCACGACATCCTCACCCCGGGGGACGCGCCCGACGTGCTCGTCGCGATGAACCCGGCTGCGCTGAAGACGAACCTGCGCGACTTGCCGAAGGGCGGCACGCTGATCGTCAACCGCGACGCCTTCACCGAGCGGAACCTCGAGAAGGCCGGCTACGAGGGGAGCCCGCTCGGCGACGGCTCGCTCGACGAGTACCACGTTCACGAGGTACCGCTGACGTCCCTGACGCTGGAGGCGCTGAAGGAGGTCGACGTCACCAAGCGCGAGGCCGAGCGCTCGAAGAACATGTTCGCGCTCGGCCTGATGTCGTGGCTCTACCACCGGCCGACCGAGGGCACGATCTCGTTTCTCGAGCAGAAGTTCGCGAAGAAGCCCGCGATCGCGGAGGCCAACCTGAAGGCGTTCAAGGCGGGGTGGGCCTACGGCGAGACCTCGGAGGACTTCGTCGTGTCGTACGAGGTCGCCCCCGCGCCGATGGCGCCTGGCACCTACCGCAACATCACCGGCAACCAGGCGCTGGGGATGGGTCTGATCGCCGCGAGCGTGAAGAGCGGGCTGCCGCTCTTCCTCGGCGCGTACCCGATCACGCCCGCCTCCGAGATCCTGGAGCACCTTTCCCGGCACAAGCGCTTCGGCGTGAGGACCTTCCAGGCGGAGGACGAGATCGCGGCGGCCGGTGCGGCGGTCGGGGCGAGCTTCGGCGGCGCGCTCGGCGTCTGCACGTCCAGCGGCCCCGGGGTCGTGCTGAAGGCCGAGACGGTCGGGCTCGCGGTCGCACTCGAGCTGCCGCTGCTGATCCTCGACATCCAGCGCGCCGGCCCCTCGACCGGGATGCCGACGAAGCCGGAGCAGGCCGACCTGCTGATGGTGCTCTTCGGGCGCAACGCCGAGTCGCCCGTACCCGTGGTGGCCGCGTCGACTCCCGGCGGGTGCTTCGACGCCGCGCTCGAGGCCGCACGGATCGCCCTGAAGTACCGCACGCCCGTCTACCTGCTCTCGGACGCGTACCTCGCGAACGGCTCGGAGCCGTGGCTCCTTCCCGACGCGGACGCGCTCCCGGAGATTCCGGTCGACTTCGCCACCGGGCCGAACCGGGACGGCGAGTTCCTGCCGTACATCCGCGACCCGGAGACGCTGGCCCGCGCGTGGGCGATTCCCGGCACGCCCGGGCTCGAGCATCGGCTCGGCGGCCTCGAGAAGCAGGACGAGACCGGCAACGTCTCATACGACCCCGACAACCACGACCGGATGGTGCGGCTGCGGGCGCAGAAGGTCGCGAACATCGCGGCCGACATCCCGGAGCTCGCGGTGGACGATCCCGACGGCGCCTCGCTGCTCGTGCTGGGGTGGGGCGGCACGTACGGCCCGATCACCGCTGCCGTGCGGCGGTTGCGCAAGGAGGGCAAGAAGGTCGCGCAGGCGCACCTGATGCACCTGAGCCCCTTCCCGCGCAACACGGGCGACGTGCTGCGCTCCTACGACCGTGTGCTCGTGCCCGAGATGAACCTCGGCCAGCTGCTGAAGCTCGTCCGCGCCGAGTTCCTCGTCGACGCGGTGGGCTACAACCGCGTACGCGGCCTGCCGCTCCGGGCCGGCGAGCTCGCCGACGCGATGGAGGCGCTGCTGTGAGTGAGAACGGGGGCAACGGTCACGTCCAGCTGACAGCGAAGGACTTCAAGACCGACCAGGAGGTCCGCTGGTGCCCGGGCTGCGGGGACTACGCGATCCTGGCCGCGGTCCAGAGCTTCCTCCCCGAGCTCGGGATCCCGCGCGAGCGGATCGTCTTCATCTCCGGGATCGGCTGCGCGGCGCGCTTCCCGTACTACGTCGAGACCTACGGCATCCATTCGATCCACGGGCGCGCGCCGGCGATCGCGACCGGGCTCGCGCTCTCGCGGCCTGATCTCTCCGTCTGGGTGGTGACCGGCGACGGCGACGCGCTGTCGATCGGCGGCAACCATCTGATCCATGCCCTCCGGCGCAACGTGAACATCAAGATCCTGATGTTCAACAACCAGATCTACGGGCTGACGAAGGGGCAGTACTCGCCGACCTCGCCGCTCGGGACGATCAACAAGACCACGCCGATGGGGTCGGTCGACTGGCCCTTCAACCCGGTTGCGCTGGCGCTCGGCGCGGAGGCGACCTTCGTCGGGCGCTCGATCGACACCGACCGCGCGCACCTGACCGAGACGCTGCGGCGCGCGCACGCCCACCAGGGGGCGGCCTTCGTCGAGATCTACCAGAACTGCAACGTCTACAACGACGGCGCCTTCGACACCGTGCGCGACGAGAAGGAGAACCGGATCCTGCTGTCGCACGGCGAGCCCATTCGCTTCGGGGCGGAGGGAGAGCGCGGCGTGCGGATGCGGCTCGATGCCTCGGCGGAGATCGTCGACGTGGCCGAGGCTGGCGAGGACACGCTCCTCGTCCACGACGAGCATGCGGAGACTCCGTCGCTGGCCGCGGCGGTGGCGCGGCTTTCGCACACCCCGCACGGGCCGACCCCGATCGGCGTCTTCCGCGACGTCGAGCGACCGGTCTACGACCGGCTGATGGAAGAGCAGCTCGAGCGCGCGCGGGAGGAGCAGGGCGAGGGCGACCTCGCGCAGCTCCTTCACGCCGGCGACACCTGGACGATCGACTGACGGCGTGGGTCCCTGAGGGGACGGCGTACCGGGTCGTCGGCGAGGCTGAGGCGCCTGGCCGGCTGCCGCTGCTCTGCCTGCACGGCGGGCCGGGCGGATCGCATCTACCGCTCCTCGGCCTCGGGGCGCTGGCGCAACAGGGACGGCGGGTCGTCTTCTACGACCAGCTCGGCGGCGGCGACTCGGCGCGGCCGAACGACCCGTCGCTCTGGGTGGTCGAGACCTTCCTCGAGCAGCTGGAGGGCGTTCGCGAGGGGCTCGGGCTGGAGCAGGTCCACCTGCTCGGCACTTCGTGGGGCGGGATGCTCGCGCTCGAGTACGCGTTCACGCAGCCCGAGGGTCTCGCCAGCCTGGTGCTCAACTCGACGCCGTCCAGCGCGCCGCGCTGGGCCGAGGAGACCCTGCGGCTGCACGCCGACCTGCCGCCCGGCCTCGACGACCAGGCCGCCGAGGAGGCGTTCAAGCGGCGCCACATCTGCCGCCTCGACCCGGAGCCCGAGTTGCTCGCGCGAGCGAGAGCGAAGTTCGGCGTCCAGGTCTACGAGACGATGTGGGGGCCGAACGAGTTCACGGTCACCGGCACGCTCGCGGACTGGGACGTCGTCGACCGCCTTGGCGAGATCCGCGTGCCGACCCTGGTCACCTCCGGCCGTCACGACGAATGCACGCCCACCCTCGTCGAGCCGCTGCAGCGCGGCATCTCGGGCTCCGAATGGGTGCTCTTCGAGGAGAGCGCCCACATGCCGTACCTCGAGGAGCCGGAGCGCTTCCTCCAGGTCGTCGGGGGCTTCCTCGACCGCGTGGAAAGGGTGAGGCCCGCCGGTGGGGGCGGGCCTCGGGAGATGGAACTGGACGTGGGAGAGAGCTAGCCGTCCGAGCCTGTCGAGACGGTGATGACCTTCTCGCAGTTGACCGTCGTGTCCGACTCGCCGGCGCGGAGCCAGGCGACGTCGTGCAAGCCGGGGCCGCAGTCGAGCGTGTCGACCTGGTTGTCGCGTGCGAGCGCGTGCAGGACGTCGTTGCCGTCACCGCCGAACTCGTGGTCGACGCCGCGGCCGCCCCACATGAAGTCGCGGCGGGGTCCGCCGTTGAGCGTGTCGTCACCCGGGCCGCCGTGCATCCGGCTGAGGCCGTTGGCTCCGGCGGTAAGGGTGTCGTTGCCGTAACCGCCCCAGATCACGGCGCGGCCGTTCCCGGCGGTGATCGTGTCGTTCCCCTGGTTGCCGAACAGGCGGTCGAGACCCGGGCCGCCGTCGACCGTGTCGTCGCCCTTGCCGGCGTAGACGCGGTCGCGACCTTCCGCGGCCGAGATCTGGTCGTTGCCGGCGTAGCCGAGGATGAAGTCGCGGTTCGCGGTGCCGGCGATCACGTCGTCGCCGCGCGTGCCGCGAATCACGTTGAACCAGCGCGCCCCCGCGACGCCGGTGACGGCAAGGCCGACACCCAGCACGAGCGTGAGGACGATGAGCTTGCGAGCCATAGGGAACCTCCGTTGAGAGCCTGCGTGGGCGCAGTCTCCGCGGCGCGCGTTAGCCGTCCGTAGACGAATTGGAAAGATTTCTTGAACGCGAGGTTCGGGGTTTCGACGCCGCGGGAATCACATCACCCCATGAACTGGATTCGCCGCCGAGAGGCCGACACGCTCGTCGATGAGCGCCCTGCGGTCGTCAAGGAAGAGGAACTCGCGCCGCCTCCACCTCCGCCACCGCCCCCGCGCCCGCTGCTATGGCCGTGGCTGCTGGTCCTGCTGGTGCTCGTGCTCGGAGGACTGGCCGCGGCGTGGTGGCTGACGCGTGACGACGACCACGGCACGAGTCCCTCGACGATCACCGGTTCGTCCGTCCGCGCCCGCGCGGAGGTGCCCAACACGATCGGGAAACCTCGCGACGCCGCAGTGAGTGCGGTGCGGGACGCGGGCCTGAAGCCGGAGGCGTTCACGGTGTCGTCGTCGCAGAAGAAGGGGACCGTCGTCGCGCAGCACCCCGACCCGGGTCTCCGCGTGGCCGCCGGCTCGACGGTGCGGCTGAACGTCTCCAACGGCGCCGGTCCGGGCGCGGCCCCTCCGCCTCCGCCTCCTCCGCCTCCGGCCCCGCCGGCAAGGGTGAGCGTTCCCGACATAGCCGGCCAGCAGCAGGACGTCGCCCAGCGCGAACTCAACGCTGCGGGCCTGAAGGCCGGCGTCGTCTACCTCAAGTCCGACGAGGAACGGGGCGCCGTCATCTCGCAGGCCCCGGCGGGCGGTACGACGCTTGCCCGAGGGACGAGGATCCAGCTCAACGCCTCGTTCGGCCCGCGGCCGGGGGCGCTGAAGGGCGTTCCGGACGTGCGCAACCTCGATCCGGCGGCCGCGCGCGCGAAGCTGGCGGCCGCGGGCTTCAACGTGCAGACCCTGCACCAGCCGGTGAGCGACCGGAGCCAGGTGGGCAAGGTCGTCGACGAGCAGCCGCGCGGTAGGAACGCGCCCTCGCGCTCAGTGGTGACGATCTACGTCGGCCGACTCGTCTAGGAGGGCTTGACGAAACGCCGGCTATGCCCTCGGGGTGCGCTGCTCGCCCCGATGCGGCGTCCTCAGTCGCACCGATAGCTACGGCTATCGGCGCTCC
>JBEVNN010000065.1:0-5837 GCA_040508095.1 Gaiellaceae bacterium | reverse complement strand
CGCCGGCCTGCCGGAGATCGAGGCGGGCGACGACCTCGGCGCGCTCATCGCCGAGCGGGCCGAGCTCGAGGACGGCGACGTGGTGGTCGTCGCGCAGAAGGCCGTCTCGAAGGCCGAAGGACGCGTGGTGCGGCTGGCGGACGTCGAGCCGTCCGAGCGAGCGCGCGACCTCGCCGGTCAGGAGGACGCGCGCCGGCACGAGGTGATCCTGCGCGAGTCGGCTCGTATCGTCCGCAGCCGGCCGCCGCTCGTGATCTCGGAGACGCGGCACGGCTTCGTCTGCGCGTCGGCGGGCGTCGACTCGTCTAACGCGCCCGAGCGGGAGACGGTCGTCCTGCTGCCGCTCGATCCCGACGCGTCCGCCGCGCGCCTGCGCGAGCGGCTGCGGGAACTGACCGGTGCCGAGGTCGGCGTGATCGTGAGCGACTCGTTTGGCCGAGCGTGGCGCCAGGGCACGACCGACGTGGCGATCGGCGCTGCAGGCATCCGGCCGCTGCTCGACCGGAAGGGCACCCGCGACCGCGTCGGCTACGAGTTGCACGCGACGGTGATCGCAGTCGCCGACGAGCTCGCTGGCGCGGCCGAGCTGGTGCTCGGCAAGACCGACGGCGTGCCTGCGGCCGTGATCAGTGGCGTCGACGCGCGGGGCGAGGGAAAGGCGAGCGAGCTCGTGATGCCCGCGGAGCGCGACCTGTTCCGCTAGGAGGGTTTGGCGGGACACTGCTCGCTCTCGGGGTGCGATGCTCGTTCCGAGGCAAGGACGCAGGGAGCGCCGATAGCCGTAGCTATCGGTGCGACTGAGGACGCCGCATCGGGGCGAGCAGCGCGGCCCGAGGGCATAGACGGTGTTCCGTCAAACCCTCCCATACGTCCGGGTAGCGCAACCCGTCCTTCCGGCCGTGGGGCCGGCGCGCATTTGCGAGATACTTCGATGCGGGGATGGGCAAGGAAACGTTCTTGTTGCTGTTCGTGCTCGGCGCCGCGGCGATCGCGGCGTGGATCGCGCTACGGCTGCCGAAGCTGGCACCGACCAGCTTCCGCGGCGGCACCGTGCATCTCGTTGCGACCCTCGTCGTCGGCGCGGTGCTCGGGCCGGCCGTCCGCGCGGTTCCGGGCCTGCCCTCAGAGCTCTCCGTGCTCGCGGCGCTGTTTCTCGTCGCGCTGCCGGCCATCACGTACATGCTGCTCGTCGGGATGTGGATCGTGCAGCTCGCCGTGGCCGGCGCGCCCGCTCGCCACTAGCCCTCCTACTTACAGCGCCGTTATCGTCGGCGCGTGGCCGACGACTCGCAGCAACGCGACAAAGAGGATCTCGACCGCGAGCTGATCGAGCTCCTGAACGAGCTGCGCGTCGTCCTTCCCGGAGTGCAGGTGCTGTTCGCGTTCCTGCTCGCCGTGCCGGTCGCGAACGGCTGGACGCGCGTGACGGATCTCCAGCGAGACGTCTTCTTCGTCGCCTTCCTCGCGACCGCCGCGGCCTCGATCCTGCTGATCGCGCCGTCGGTTCACCACCGCCTCCGCTGGCGCGAGCACGACAAGGAACGGATCCTGCGAACAGCGAATAACCTCGCGATCGCAGGAACGAGCTTCCTCGCGATCGGGATGACCGCGGCCGTGTTCCTGATCGCGGACATCCTCTTCAGAGGCTGGTGGGCAGCCCTGACGGCCGCGGTGATCGCCGGCGCCTTAGCCTGGTTCTGGTACGGCCTGCCGCTGGTGCGGCGCTAGCTGCGCCCGCGCGCGAGCGCGACCCCGTTCAGGATCTCCCGGACGATGCGGTCGGCGACCAGCGCGGTGATGTCGCTCGAGCCCGGAGCGGTCGGGATCACCTCGACGACGTCGGCGCCCACCACCTCGAGCCGCCTCGCGACCTCGCGGCAGGCCCAGAGCAGCTCGCCGCTCGTCATCCCGCCCGGCTCGGGTGTCCCGGTGCCTGGCGCGAAGGCGGGGTCGAGCACGTCGACGTCGACGCTGAGGAAGACGGGGCCGTCGCCGACGACCTCCACGGTGCGCTCGACGACGGCCTCGATCCCGAGCTCGCGCACGTCGTGCATGAAGAGGGACGTGATTCCGCGCTCCTCCTGCCAGGCGAACTCGCGCTCGCCGGGCCAGTAACCGCGGAGGCCGATCTGGACGTACCGGTTTGGCGCGACCTTGCCGTCCTCGACCAGCCGGAACATCGGCGTTCCGTGCGAGAGCTCGACGCCGAAGACCTCGCGGCCGGTGTCGGTGTGCGTGTCGAAGTGGACGAGGCCGACCGGGCCGTGCCTTGCTGCGACGGCGCCGATGTCGGGCTCCGCGATCGAGTGGTCGCCCCCGAGCACGACCGGCAGCACGCCGGCGTCCACCACCTGCCCCACGAGCTCGAGGATCGTCTCGTGCGTGCGCAGCGGGTCCGCCGGGAGCACCGCCGCGTCGCCGAAGTCCACGATCTTCAACACCTCGAACGCATCCACCTTCGATTCGAGGTGCGGCCCCGGTGGACACGAGGCTGCGCGGATCGCGCGTGGGCCGAAGCGGGCGCCGGGCCGGTCGGAGACGAGGTCGTCGGTCGGCGCGCCGACGATCGCGACGTCGAAGCCGGCGAGCTCCGCCGGGTCCTGCGTGTACGGCGCGCTGCCGTAGGTGAGCAGGCCCGCGTAGTCGGGCTTCTCGCCGTACTGCCGCCAGCGCTCGAGCGGGTCGATCACGGGGCGATTGTCGCCTGCTGCGACGGTCAGGGCAATGCCCTTGGCTAGGCCTGAATCCCCCTGGTTGCCCTAGACCCCGCCCTGGCGCTAGACACTCTTTCGGCCACGTCCCCACGGGAAAGGGCCGAGGTGACTACACCACCCCGGCCCTTCGTAAAGTCGGTTCGCTTCCGCACTCGATCAGGTGCAGACCGCCCTCTCCGTCTCGAACTGCGCCGCGAGCTCGCCGTTGGCGTTCACGGTGAAGTGCGCATGGAAATCGAACAGCGCCCGGGAGCCATCCGACCCGCGTGCGACGACGTGCTGGAAATCCGTGTCCTGCTCGACGAGCAGGTCGCCGTTCTTGACGGCCCTGATGCTCTCCGTATCGCTGAACCAGAAGTTCGCCGTATAGGTCGGGCCGGTGCCGTCGAGGGGAACGGCTACGGCCTTGCCGTGCACGTCCTCGTGGAAGTGAACCGCCCCGGTATCCGGAAAGCGGGTGAAGTGCACTATCGAGTGGCCACTGACGGTCTGGGCGTAGAGCTCGTCCTGACAGAGGAACGGCTCGTCGGAAAAGCTCTCCGTGAAGGTCGACACCTCTGTGCCGGTTATCGGTGGCTGGGCGGAGGCGATCCCGGCAGCAGCCGACAACAAGCACACCGCCGACACCAGTAGAAGCACCATTGCTCTTCTCAACGTCTCCTCCTTGGCCGGGAGGGGGCAACCTCACCCGCCGCAGCGCCTGACTGCGTGTTCCAAGCGCCGCAGCCCACCTCCCGGTCAACCCCCGGCAACAGGGTGCTATGAGCGGCAAAAAAGGTCAAGCTAGAGGACGGCTGCCTACCCGACACGGCAGGGGCCCCCGAGGCATCCGCGCGCCCACCGTCAGTCCCGAGGCGCGCGTACTACCGACCGCAGTTCGCCCCTGCCGCACTCCCAGCATGACCGGCGCGGCGGATATCCAAACGAAGAACGGGCCTCAGGGCGCGCCCGACTTGCCAAAACACTTGCTCGACCGAGCAAACGCGCCAGAGCGCAAAGAGCGAGAAAAGGCCCCGTTTCCAGGGCCTTCCTCAGTGGGGTCGTGCGCGGATTAGGCTGTCGCCTGCTGAGACGGCAGGCGCTCGCGGACGAGGCGCTCGGCCTCGCCGGCCGCTCGCGGGTGTGAGCCGATGCCCGCCAGGAAGGTGGCCTTGTCCAGCGCGAACAGGCGCGCCTCGCCGAGCGCGGTGACGGTGGCCGTGCGCGGGACGTCCCGCAGCAGCGCGAGCTCGCCGAAACCCTCGCCCCGGCCGAGTCGCCGCAGCTCCCTGCCGCCCGCCTCGACCTCGAGCTCGCCCTCGGCGACGACGTAGAAGCGGTCGCCGCGCTCGCCCTCGCGCACCACGGTCTGGCCGGCGGCGACGCGCGTCTCCACGAGCCCGTGCGCGAGGGCCTCGAGCTGCGGCGCGCCGAGCGGCGCGAAGAGCGGCAGCGAGCGCAGGAGTGAGATCTCGACCACCGGCACGGGCGCGCGCCGGTCGATCTCCGCCAGGCGCCGCGCCGTGGCGAGCACCGCCAGCGGCAGCAGCAGCCCGACCCCGGCGATCGCCCAGCGCGCTCCCGCGAGCGAGACCAGCGCCGGGGTCAGCAGCGAGCCGACCGCGAGCGCGGCCATCGAGAGCCCTTCGAGCACGCCGAAGACGCGGGCGAGCACGTTCGCCGGGACCGTGCGCTGCAGCAGTGTCCGGCCCGCGACGTCGAGCAGCGACCGCCCCGCGCCCGCGGCTGCGAGCAGGAGTAGCGCCGCGAGCGCGCTCGGCCACGCGGCGAGGATCGCGAACGCCGCACTCCACGCGGCGACGCCGACGACCACCGGGGGCAGCAGCCGGCGCCGCCCGATCAGCACCATCGTCGCTGCGATCCCGGCGACCCCACCGGCGCCGAAGGCCGCGTTGAGGTAGCCCGCCCCCGAGCCGCCGAGGTCGAGCACCGAGAGCGCGAGCACGACGTAGAGCACGTCGAGCGCGCCGATCGCGACGAACTGGGCGCCGAGAAGTCCGACCAGGACACGCGCCGCCGGCTCGCGCTCGAGCAACCGGAAGCCCGCCAGCGCCTCCTCGACCGGCGGCCGTGCGTCACCGGCAGGCGCGGGCCCGTGCACGGGTACGACGAGCAGCGCCGACGCCGCGACGACGGCTGCCATGACGGCGAAGACCACCCCCGGAGAGCCGACGGCGAGCAGCACGCCCGTCGCCGCGGGCGCGACGAGGACGCTCACGCTCTCGATCCAGCCGGAGAGGACGTTCGTGGCCGTGAGCTCCTCAGGCGTGCGCGCCAGCGCGGGCACGAGCGCCGACTGTGTGGGCCGCGTGATCGTCATGAGTGTGGCCGCGACCGCGGCGAGCGCGTAGGCCAGCAGCGACGGGGCGCCGGCGAGGAGAGCGGCTGCCGTTGCGCCCAGCGCGAGCGCCTGTCCCGCGTAGCCGGCCGTGAGCACCCGTCCAGGCATGTGCCGGTCGGCGAGCATCGCCGCGAACGGCGCGAAGAGCGCCGCCGGGACGAGCTGTGCCGCCGCGACGAGTCCCGCGGTCGTCGCGCCTCCCTGCTCGTAGGCGTAGACGAGCATGGCGATCCAGACGCCCCACTCGGCCGCGGTGAAGCCGCCGAACGCCAGCTCGACGCGCCGCAGCTCGCGGCAGCGGCAGACGTCGCCGAGGACGGCCGCGGCGCTCACGAGTGCCGCTGCAGCCGCTCGGCCACCGCCTCACGGATCACGCGGTCGAGCGCGGGGTAGCGCTCGACGAGCTGCGCGAGGACGCCTTCGGGGAAGACCAGCAGCCGCAGCGGCGAGCTCGCCAGCACCGACGCCAGGCGCGGATACGCGTAGCCGGCGCCCCACTCGAGCGCCCGGAGCTCGCCGAAGAAGTCGCCGCGTCCGAGCTCGCGCGCCTGCTGCCCGTCGACGGTGACCGTCGCCGTTCCCTCGACGATCACGAAGAACTCCGCGCCGAGGTCCCACTGCTCGATCACCGGCTCGCCCGCCGCGATCTCGCGCAGCGACGCGCGGGCCGCGACCTGCGCCGCCTGGCCGGGCTCGAGGCCCGCGAAGATCGGCAGCTCGCGCAGCGACGGCAGGTCGGCCTGCGGCAACCCCGGCCAGGCGCTGACGATCGAGGGGTGCCG
>JBEVNN010000057.1:0-4631 GCA_040508095.1 Gaiellaceae bacterium | reverse complement strand
CGCCGCCGTCACGCCTCTTGGCGACGAAGGCGCCGCCCTGGACGAGGAGGCCTTCAGGCCCTACCTGGACTTTCTGGCCGCGGCCGGGCTGGACGGAGTGCTCGTGCTCGGCACGACCGGCGAGGGCGTGCTGCTCTCGGCGGCCGAGCGCCGGCGCGCGGCCGAGCTGTTCCTCGAGGGGCCGCTGCCGGTGATCGTCCACTGCGGCGCGCAGACCACGGCGGAGACGACGGCGCTCGCCGAGCACGCCGCTGCTTCGGGAGCCGCAGGGGTCGCGGTGATCTCGCCGCCGTACTTCGCGCTCGACGACGAGGCGCTGCTCGCCCACCTGACCGCAGCCGCGCGCGCGGCGGGCGAGACGCCGTTCTACGTCTACGAGTTCAAGGCGCGCAGCGGCTACGCGGTGCCGTTGTCGGTGCTCGAGCGCCTGCGCGAGCGCGCACCGAACCTCGCTGGGCTGAAGGTCTCCGACAAGCCGTTCGAGGCACTCGAGCCGTACCTGCTCGAGGGGCTCGACGTGTTTGTCGGAGCGGAGGAGCTCGTCCTGCGCGGGCTCGAGCGCGGCGCGGTCGGCGCGGTCTCCGGGCTCGGCTCGGTGTTCCCCGAGCGGATCGTGGCTCTGGTCCGCGACAGGGACGGCGACGTCGGCTCCCTGCGCGCAGAGCTCGACCGCTTCCCGTTCCAGGCCGCGGCCAAGTACGTGCTCGGCCGCCGCGGAGTGCCGGTGCGCGAGGACGTGCGCGCCCCGCTGCGCCGACTCGGCGACGACGAGAAGCGCGAGCTGGACGCGTGGCTCGAATCGTCGTAGCCGGAGCGGGCGCGACCGGCGCTTCGATCGCGTTCCACCTGGCGTCGCTAGGGGCGCGCGAGGTCGTGCTCGCCGACAGAGGGCGGGTCGCCGGCGGTGCGACTGCGAAGGCGATGGGCGGGGTCCGGCAGCAGTTCTCGACCGCGGCCGAGGTGCGGCTCGCGCAGGCGAGCATCCGCTTCTTCGAGGAGCTCGGGCCGCCGCTCTTCGACCAGGTCGGCTACCTGTTCGTGGCGACGACGGAATCAGGGTTGGCGGCGCTGCAGGAGCGGCGGGCGATCCAGGAGGAGCTCGGTGTTCCGGTCGAGACGGTCGACCCGTCCTACGTCGACGGACTGCGGACCGACGACGTGTTGGGCGCCGTCGTCTGCAAGACCGACGGCACCGCCGATCCGCCAGCGGTGACGCGTGAGCTCGTCCGCCTCGCGACCAAGCTCGGGGTCGAGGTGCGCGAGGGCTGCGACGCGACCACGCTCGAGGCCGACACGTTCGTGATCGCCTGCGGCCCGTGGTCGGCGCAGGTGGGGGAGACGCTCGGGGTCGAGCTCCCGGTGCGTCCACTCGTCCGGCAGCTGCTGGCGACCGGTGAGCTCGATCTGCCCGAGCGCCTGCCGATGGTGCTCGAGGAGGAGACGGGCTTCCACTTCCGCCGGCGTGGGAGGCGGCTCGTGCTGGCGATGGTCGACCCGGAGCCGCGCTGGGGGTTCGACGAGGTGGTGGACGAGTCGCTCTTCGACGACCGCCTCGCGCGGCTGCACCACCGGTACCCCGGCGCGGCCGACGCGGCTATCGAGGACGCCTGGGCCGGTCTCTACGACATGACGCCCGACGCCCACCCGATCCTCGGCCGCGTCGCCGACGGCGTGTACGCCGCCTGCGGCTTCAGCGGCCACGGCTTCATGCAGTCGCCTGCGGTCGGCCGCGCGCTTGCGCAGGAGATCCTCGGCGAGACCCCGAGCCTCGACCTCGGCCCGTACCGCCTGGCGCGGTTCGAGGAGGGCGTGGACTTCCCAGAGACGCTCGTGCTCTAGCCGCTCGTCCGCCCCTGGACGATTCCCGGCAGGAGGTCTAGCCTCGAAGGGTGGCCCGGGCTCTTCACCGGCTCGGCTTGGTGGCCGCTCGACGGAAGTGGGTCGTCCTCGGCTGCTGGATCGTCCTGCTCGCCGCGCTGATTGGCCTTTCGCAGAGCATGGGCAGCAACACCAGCAACAACCTCAGCCTCCCCGGGACCGACAGCCAGGCGGCGTCTGACCTGCTCGCCTCGCGCTTCCCGCCGCAACAGAACGGCAGCAACCCGCTCGTCTTCCGCGCGCGCACGGGCAAGGTCACGGATGCCCAGGCGAAGCAGGCGATCCAGGCGTCCTTCGAGCGAGTGAAGAAGCTGCCGCACGTCGTGGCGGCCGTCGACCCGTTCAGCCAGCGCGGCGCGGCGCAGATCAGCAAAGACAAGACGACCGTATTCATCCCGGTCCTGCTCGACGTCAGCGGTGACGAGCTCACGCAGGAGATCGCCGAGAGCGTCCTCGACGCGGGGAAGCCGGCGGCCAGGGCGGGGCTGCAGGTCGCAGTGGGCGGCTCGGTCGGCAGTGAGCTCTCGGAGCCGGCGACGGAGAGCAGCGAGGTGGTCGGCCTGATCGCCGCGATGATCATCCTCGCGTTCACCTTCGGGACGCTCGCGGCGATGGGGCTCCCGATCGTCTCTGCGGTCTTCGGCCTCGCCGCGGGGCTATCGCTGATCGTGCTCCTGGGACACGTCGTGACCGTGCCCTCGATCGCACCGACCCTGGCCACGATGATCGGCCTCGGCGTCGGCATCGACTACGCGCTCTTCCTCGTCAGCCGCCACCGGCTCAACCGCCAGCAGGGGATGGGGCTGGAAGACTCGATCGCGCTGGCGGTCGCGACATCCGGGAGCGCGATCGTCTTCGCCGGGACGACGGTGGTCATTGCGCTGCTAACGCTGCTCGTGGCCGGCATCCCGCTCGTGACCGCGCTGGGGTACTCGTCCGCAGTTGCGGTCGTCACCGCGGTGCTGGCCGCGATCACGTTGCTGCCCGCGGTGCTCGCTCTCGTGGGGCGGCACATCGAGTCAGGCCGCCTGCCCGCGTTCCTCAGGCCAAGGTCCAAGGGGCCTGAAGCCGGCTTCGTGGGGGGCTATAGCCGGGCGGTGACGGGGCATCCCTGGTGGGCGATCGCCGCCGTGCTCGCACTCCTGATCCTGCTGATCGTTCCCTTCTTCTCCCTGAACCTCGGCCAGGAGGACGTAGGCGCGACGCCGAAGTCGACGACGGAGCGCCAGGCGTACGACCTGATGTCCGAGGGCTTCGGGCCCGGCTACAACGGCCCGCTCCTGGTGGCTGTCAAGCTGGGAACGCCGCCGAAGCCGAGCAGCGAGTACACGAGCCAGCAGCAGCAGGCCCAGTCGCTGCAGAAGCAGCTCGAGCAGGAGCAAAAGCAGGGGAAGAGCCAGCAGGAGCAGCTGACGGCGCAGGCAAACGCGCTCAACGCGCAGAGCCAGAAGCTGACCGAGCAACAGCAGCAGCTCGAGCAGCAGCAGGGAAGCCTGAAGGCGCAGCAGGCGGAGCTCGAGCGGCAGGCGCAGGCCGACACCCAAGAGCAGGCGCAGCTGCAGGCCTCCGCGAACAAGCTCGAGGCCCAGCAGGTCGCGCTGAACAAGCAGATCGTCTCGACGGGCTCTCAGGCGCGCTCGGTGGTCAGCGACGGCGCGAAGACGACGAAGCAGCTGACCTCGGTCCTTCGCCGGCTGACGAAGAACCAGGCCGACCAGCGAAAGGTCGAGGCCCAGATCAACCACGCGAAGAACGCGAAGCAGAAGGCCAAGCTCCAGGCGAAGCTGCGGGCTCTCCAGGACGAAGAAACGAGGCTCGAGAAGCAGCTCTCGAAGCTCGTCGAAGAAGATCAGGCGAACCGCGAGGCGTCCCAGGCTCTGCTCGCGGACGCGAAGAACCTGCGCGAGCAGGAGGTGAGCATCGCCAACCGTGCGATCGCGCTGGCAGGCCAGTCTGCTGCGCTTGCGACCGATGCCGTGCGGCTCGTGAAGCAGAAGCAGGCGCTCGTCCAGCAGGCCTCGAGTCTGCAGGTCCAGGCGGCGAAGCTGCAGACGCAGGCGGCGAACCTCCAGACACAGGCCGCGCAGCTGCAGACGCAGCAGGTGAAGCTGCAGGGCGAGCAGCAGACGGCTCAGGGCCAGCAGTCGCAGGCCGAGCAGCTCAAGAGCGACCTGACGGACGAGTTGACGAAGGCCGGGGGCGACGCCCGCGGCACGGATCCGCGCCTGGTCAATCTCCAGGACGCGCTGGCGGATACCGACGGCGTCGATGTCGTCTCGCCGCCGCAGATCAACAAGCCCGGCGACGCGGCGACGTTCACCGTGATCGCGACGACCCGCCCCGCGGCACCCGCGACCGCAGACCTGGTGAAGACCCTACGGACCTACGTCATCCCGCAAGCGACCCAGGGCAGCAACCTCGAAGCCTTCGTCGGCGGCCAGACCGCAAGCTACGTCGACCTCGCGGACGGGATCTCGTCGAGGCTGCTGCTCGTGATCGCGGTGGTGATCGGCCTGAGCTTCTGCATCCTGCTCGCCGCCTTCCGCTCGTTCCTCTTCGCCGTCCAGGCGGCGGTCGCCAACGTCCTCTCGGTGACGGCGGCGTTCGGCGTCCTGACGGCGGTCTTCCAGAAGGGCTGGGGCCTGAGCCTCGTCGGCCTGGACACCGCGAGCGGGACCGATCCGATCGCGAGTTACGTGCCGCTGATGATGTTCACGGTCCTGTTCGGGTTGTCGATGGACTACCAGGTCTTC
>JBEVNN010000298.1:0-5369 GCA_040508095.1 Gaiellaceae bacterium | reverse complement strand
ACGGCCTCGCCACGTGGCCCGCGGTGGCGGGCGGCAGCCTCGTCCCCAAGGACGGCCTGATCCGGCTGCAGTGGTGCCACGGCGCGCCCGGGATCGTCGCGACCGCCGCGCCGTACCTCGACGAGGAGCTCCTCCTCGCCGGCGCGGAGCTCACCTGGCGCGCGGGCGCGCACGGGGAGGAGAAGGGCGTCGGCATCTGCCACGGCACCGCGGGAAACGGCTTCGCGCTGCTGAAGACCTTCGAGCGGACCGGCGACGAGCGCTGGCTCGAGCGGGCCCGCCGCTTTGCCGTCCACGCGCTCGGCCAGGTCGAGCGGACGCGCGCCGACGTCGGCCACGGCCGCTACTCGCTCTTCAGCGGCGACCTCGGCGTCGCCCTCTTCGCGTCCGCGTGTCTCGAGGGGGAGGCCCGCTTCCCGGTGTTGGACGGCTGGGCCTAGTCCCGTGCCGGACCAGACGCCGCGCCTGTCGGTGCCGCCCGAGGGGATCCGCGCCGGTGACTGGATTCTCCGCCTTCCCGTGCTTGACGACGTCGATGCGCTCCTGCCGGCATTCGGGGATCCCGAGCTTCGCGAGGCCGGCAATCTGCCCGCGTTCGGGCGCGACGAGCTTGCCGCGTCCCTGAGCGAACTGCCGGCCCTCGCCGAGAGCGGCCGACTGTTGCCGCTCGCCGCAGTCGATCCGAGCAGCGGGGAGGTGATCGGCGCGGGGATCCTCCACCACCTGGACGCCGAGCGGAAGATCGTCGAGATCGGGTACTTCGTGTTCCCGGCCGCACGCGGGCGCGGCGCGGCAACCACGATCGCACGCACGCTCGCCGAGTACGCGTTCTCGCTCGGCATTGAGCGCGTCGCCGCCTACGTGAACGTCGGCAACCGCGCCTCCGAGCGCGTGCTCGAGCGCGCGGGCTTCACCCGCGAGGGAGTCACCCGGTCGATGCCGAAGCCGGACGGGCGGCGCGTGGACAAGACGCTCTTCTCGCTCCTCCCGGGCGAATAGCTGCCGCTATCGTCCGCGCGTGCCGCGGAGCTGGTCGGAGCTGCTCGGAGAGGATGGCGCTGCGCCCGAGCCGGAAGCGCAGGGCGGCGGCATGTTCGCGCGGCTCCGCGACTCGCTGGGCCGGAGCCGACGCGCGCTGACAGAGCAGATCGGCGTCGAGTCGTTCGACCCCGCCGACGCGAGCTCGTGGGAGCGGCTCGAGGAGGCGCTCATCGCCGCCGACGTCGGCGTGCCCGCGACCGCCGAGCTCGTGCAGCGGCTCGAGGCTCGGAACCCGGCCGACCTCGGCGAGGCACTGCAGGAGGAGGTCGCGCGACTGTTCGGCGAGCCGGCCCGCCTCGACCTGAAAGGCCGGCCGAGTGTCGTCCTCGTCGTCGGCGTGAACGGCACCGGCAAGACGACGACGATCGGCAAGCTCGCGCAAAAGCTCTCCGAGCACGGCCGCACCGTGCTGGTCGCCGCCGCGGACACCTTCCGCGCCGCGGCCGAGGAGCAGCTCGAGATCTGGGCCCAGCGCGCCAAGGCGGACTTCGTTGGCTCGGAGAAAGGCGGCGACCCCGCAGCGGTCGCTTTCGACGCGATCGCTGCGGCCGAGTCGCGCGGCCGCGACGTCGTGGTCGTCGACACCGCTGGGCGGCTGCATACGCAGTCGAACCTGATGGAGGAGCTCGCGAAGGTGCGGCGCGTAATCGCGCAGCGGCTGGAGGGAGCGCCGCACGAGACGCTGCTGGTGGTCGACGCGACGACGGGCCAGAACGGCCTCCAGCAGGCACGGCTCTTCGGCCAGGCGGTCGACGTGAGCGGCATCGTGTTGACCAAGCTCGACGGCTCGGCCAAGGGCGGGATCGCGATCGCGATCGCCCACGAGCTCGGGCTGCCGGTGAAGCTGATCGGAATCGGCGAGGGCCTCGACGACCTGCGGCCCTTCGACCCGAAGGAGTTCGCCCGCGCTCTCGTAGGCGAGTCCTAGCCGCCGTGGCTCAGCGCACCGGGATCGTGTTCGACAACGACGGGCTGCTGCTCGACACCGAGCCGTGCTGGACCCGCGCCGAGACGGCGGTCTTCGAGCGCCACGGCCACGAGTTCGACCTCGACGCGAAGCGTGCGCTCGTCGGCACGGCGCCCGAGACCGCGGCGCGTGTCCTCGAACGGCTGCTCGAGCTCCCCGGGCGCGGCGAGGACGTCGCCGCCGAGCTGTACGCGCTCGCGCTGGAGGAGATCGCAGCCGGCGCCGAGCCCAGGCCGGGTGCGGTGGAGCTGCTCGGCGCGCTCGACGGGCGCTGGCCGGTCGCCGTCGCCTCGAACTCGCCCAGAAGTCATCTGCTGGCCGGCCTGACCCGCACCGGCCTCGCCGACCGCTTCGAGGCCGTGATCGGCGTGGAGGACGTCGCGGAGCCGAAGCCGGCGCCAGACCTCTACCTGCGGGCGTGCGAGCTCCTCGGCGCGGCGCCTGCGGGCTCGCTGGCCCTCGAAGACTCCCCGCCGGGGGTCGCCGCGGCGCGGGCGGCCGGGCTCTACGTGGTGGGCGTGCCGTCGGTTGCGGGTGTCGAGCTCGAGGCCGACGCCGTCTTCGAGTCACTCGCCGACCCGGGCGTGCTTCAGACGATCACCGAGCAGCTCGACTGATGCGACCCCGCCCGCCGCAGTGGAGCGGCGAGCGGGGTCACGCAGCTGATCAGTGGTGGTGGTGGAACGTCGACAGGCGGAAGATCGTCTGCGACGCGAACGTCTGACCGGGCCGGAGCACGGTCGACGGGAAGTTCGCGTGGTTCGGCGAGTCCGGGAAGTGCTGCGTCTCTAGCGCGAACCCGTCGCTCTGCCGGTAGAACTTCCCGCTAGTCCCGGCCAGCGTCCCGTCGAGGAAGTTCCCCGAGTAGAACTGGATGCCGGGCTCGGTCGTGTCGACCTCGAGCTTGCGCCCGCTCGCCGGGTCGAAGACCTTGGCGGCAGGCACGAGCGCCGTCGAGTTCGGCCGGTTGAGCACGAAGTTGTGGTCGTACCCGCGTCCGAACGTGATCTGCTGGTTGCTGGCGTCACGGATCCGGGCGCCGATCGCCTCGGGCCTCGTGAAGTCGAACGGCGTGCCGGCCACCGGGTCGATCGCGCCGGTCGGGATCAGCGTCGAGTCGACCGGCGTGTAGCGGTCGGCGTTCAGCCAGAGCACGTGGTCGTAGATATCGCCGGTGCCCTCGCCGTCGAGGTTCCAGTAGGTGTGGTTCGTCAGATTGAGCACCGTCGCCTTGTCGGTCGTGGCGTGGTAGTCGATCTTCAGCTCGTTTCGCTTCGTGAGCGTGTACGTCACGTCGACGCTCAGCGTGCCGGGGTAGCCCTCCTCGCCGTCCGGGCTCGTGTAGTGCAGCTTCAGCCCGACGCTCCCGTGGCTCGGTGGGATCACCGTTGCCGTCCACACCTTGTTGTCGAACCCGTCGATACCGCCGTGGAGCGAGTTCGGCGGGTTGTTGATCGGCAGGTGGTACGTCACCCCGTCAAGCGTGAACATGCCTTTCGCGATCCGGTTGCCGTACCGGCCGATGATCGAGCCGAAGTACGGGCCGCCGGCCGGGAACGGGCTGTTCTTGGCGACGTAGTCAGCCGTGGTCGGGAACCCCAGGACGACGTTCGCCGAGTGTCCACGCCGGTCCGGCACCCACAGCTCCTGGACGGTGCCGCCGTACGTGATGATCTTGACGACCATCCCCTTGCCGTTGTCGAGGGTGTAGCGGTCGACGCCGACCCCGTTAGCCGTGCCGAACGGCTCGCTGGTGATGCTGGGCTTCCCATGATGGCCGTGATGGCCGTGGTGTTTGCCCTTGCCGCCCGACGCGACCGCGCCGGTGAGGCCGACCACGGCGAACACGAGAACCGCCAGCACACCACTGACGGTGATGCTGCGAAGCAATCTGCCCATTTCTGCTCCTCCTTCCGTTTGCTGCAACCAACTGCCGCAGGAAGCAGGTGCGAGAGGCGGGCTTAGCCCCCCACGACCCTGGCCGTCGCCTACCCGGCCGAGTCGCTTTCAATCATCGCTCGTCGGATATCTCGAAGGCGCTTCATTGCGTCGTTTCCGCCGCGTCCGAACAGGTCGTGGAGGCGCACGTATTCGGCGTAGAGCTCGTCGTAGACCGCAGTGTTGGCGGGGTTCGGGACGTACCGCTCGTCGCCGAGCCGCGCCATCTGGCGCGTGGCCTCCGCGATCGAGTCGAATCCTCCCAGCTCCGCGCCCGCCGCAACGGCTCCGAACATCGCCGACCCGAGGGCGGGGGTCTGCTTCGACGCGGCGACGGCGAACTCGCGGCCGGTGACGTCCGCGAAGATCTGCATCAGCAGCCGGTTCTTCTCCGGCAGCCCGCCGCAGGCGACCATCGCGTCCACGGCCACGCCGGCCTGCAGGAACGCCTCGACGATCACCCGTGTCCCGAACGCCGTCGCCTCGAGCAGCGCGCGGTAGATCTCGGGTGCTCTGGATGCGAGCGAGAGGCCGACGACGAGCCCGCTCAGCTCGGCGTCGACGAGAATCGAGCGGTTGCCGTTCCACCAGTCGAGGGCGAGCAGCCCGCTCTCGCCGGGACGCAGCTTCGCCGCCCCGGCCTCGAGGACGCCGTGGATGTCCGTGCCCTGTACCGCGGCCGCCTCGTGGTACTCGGGAGGCACGGCGTCGTCGGCGAACCAGGCGAAGATGTCGCCGACCGCGGTCTGGCCCGCCTCGAAGCCGAACAGCCCCGGTACGACCCCGTCCTCGACGACGCCGCACATCCCCTCGACAAGGGCCGGCTCGGCGTCCAGGAGGACGTGGCAGATGCTCGTACCCATGATCAGCACCATCGTCCCGGGCTCCGTCACCGTGGCCGCAGGCGCAGCGACGTGGGCGTCGACGTTGGCGACGGCCACCGCGGTTCCCGGGCGCAGGCCCGTCCAGGCGGCGGCCTGTTCGCTCAGCCCGCCGGCCCGGGTTCCGAGCGGCAGGATCGTCCGCGACAGCTTCTCGTCGACGACGTGCTCGAACCTCGGGTCGAGCGCGGCGAAGTAGGCGTTGCCCGGAAACCCCTCGGTCTTCGACCAGATCGCCTTGTAGCCGGCGGTGCAACTGTTGCGCGTCTCCGTGCCGGTGAGCTGCCAGACGATCCAGTCGGCGGCCTCGATCAGCCGGTCCGCCTGGCCGTAGAGCTCGGGCGCCTCGTCCAGGATCTGGAGCGCCTTCGGGAAGAACCACTCCGACGAGATCTTCCCGCCATAGCGTGGCAGCCACGTTTCGCCGCGCTCGGCGGCGACCTGGTTGATGCTGTCCGCCTCGGGCTGGGCCGCGGGGTGCTTCCACAGCTTCACCCACGCGTGCGGGTTGCAGCGCAGCTCCTCGAGAATGCACAGCGGCG
>JBEVNN010000297.1:0-6761 GCA_040508095.1 Gaiellaceae bacterium | reverse complement strand
GTCATCCTCGTGACGCTCGTCCTCCAGGGCCTGACCCTGCCCGGCCTCATCCGCGTGCTCGACCTCGAGGACGACGGGCTCGCCGAGAAGGAGGAGGCGAAGGCGCGCATCTACGCGGCGCAGGCCGCCATCGACCGGCTGGGCGAGCTCGAAGGGGAAGAGTGGGTGCGGGACGACACCGCCGAGCGGCTCAGGGGCCTCTACGGCTTCCGCCAGAACCGCTTTCGCGAGCGTTTCGACCCGGACGGGGACGGCACGATCGAGGACCGTTCCCAGGCATACCAGCGCCTGTTGCGAGAGCTAATCGACGCGGAGCGGCGGGCCGTCGAAGATCTGCGCCGAGAGGGGCGTATCGACGACAACGTCATGCGCCGCGTCATCCGTGACCTCGACCTCGAGGAGTCGAGGCTCGACCTTTGACGCGGGTCGTGGGGCAGGAGCAGGCTCGCAGGATCGCCGTCAGGGCGCAGCTCCTCGACGGCTCGGCGAGCACCGTGCTCGACACCGTGCGCCGGCTCGGCTTTCTGCAGATGGACCCGATCGCGACGGTCGCGACGCCCCAGCAGCTCGTTCTCTTCAGCCGGCTCGGCCCGTTCGACCCGACCGAGCTCGACCGCCTGCTCTGGAAGAAGCGGAAGCTGTTCGAGTACGACGCCTTCATCTACCCGGTCGAGGACCTGCCGATCCAGCGTGCGCGCATGGCGAAGTTCCGGCGCGGCGGCAAGCTGAAGCGCGATGAGTGGATCCGCGACTTCCTCCGCGAGAACGCGCGCTTCCGGCGGCACGTCCTGCGAGAGCTCGAGGCCAGCGGGCCACTGCTCTCCGGCGACCTCGAGCACGACATGATGCCGCCGGGTGTGGGCCACCGCTGGTGGGGCGACCGGCACGTGCGACTGATGCTCGACATCCTGGCGGCGCGCGGCGAGATCGCGGTGGCAGGGCGCAACGGCAAGCAGCGCGTCTGGGACCTCCCCGAGCGCGTCTTCCCGGAGAGCGAGACCCTCCCGTGGCGCGAGGCCGAGCGCGAGCTCGAACGGCGGAAGCAGCGCTCGCTCGGCGTCTGGCGGGCTCGGAACGGCGAGTGGCACGCCCACCCCGAGGTCTCCGACGAGCCGGTGCCCGACCGGGCTGTCCTGCTCTCGCCGTTCGACCGCCTGGTCCACGACCGCGCTCGCGCCGAAGCCCTCTTCGGCTTCTTCTACCGGCTCGAGATGTACGTGCCGAAGGAGAAGCGCGAGTACGGCTACTACGTGCTGCCGCTGCTCGTGGGCGACCACCTCGCCGGCCGCGCCGAGCCGCGCTTCGACCGCAAGAGCGGCGCCATGGAGCTGCTCGGCGCGTGGGGCGACACCTCGCGCCTCGACGAGGCACTCGCCCCCCTCACGGAATGGCTCGGCGCTACGGCGCGAGCGTGACCGGCACGCGCACCTCGTGCGGCGGCCTGCCGGTGCCGGCGGCGTCGTCGTCGTGGACGACGATCGTCCCGCTCTGCGCCTTCGCGACCTTGAAGCTCACCGGCACCGAGTAGGTCCCGCGGCAGCCGGTGCCGCAGCTCGCGGTGGTGAACGTCTTGCCGACGACGTCGCCGTTGGCGTTCAGGACCTCGACGCTCACGTTCGCCTCGAAGACGTTCGCGGTCCCGGCGACCGTGACCGGGCTCGTCACGCTCGAATCGGAAGCGGGCTTGGCGACGGTGATCGCAGGCAGCAGGTCTGAGTAATCGGGCCGGCCGACCGGGTGGTCGAGCACGATGCCTTCGCTAGAGAAGACGTTGACCGGCGTGCCGTCGAGGCGGAAGCGCACCTTCTGCACCGTCGGGAACTGCGTAAGCGTGTAGACGACCTGGCCGAGGCGCATCTGCATCGAGCGCGAGCCCGCGCCGTCCTGGAACTCCGAGGTGAGGTCGACCGTGGCGACGCCGTTGTGAATCGCGATCCCTAGCAGCTTGGTCCCGGTGGGGACCGCGCTCGCAAAGCCCATCACCCGCTCGGACGCCGTCGGGCCGTCCAGCAGCGAGTCGATAGCCGTGGTCGCGACGAGGGGCGTCGGGTCGTGCGTCCGCTCCACCGAGACGAGGCCGTCGGCACGGGTGAACCAGACCTGGAGCGAGAGCTTCGTCGGCACCGAGCCCGTCTGCTCGCCCGTGGTCGCCGTGGTCGTCCCCTGGGAGGGCTTGCCGAGCGAGACGGCCTGTTCGGAGCCGCACGCGGTGAGAGCCACGGCGAGCGCGCCTCCGGCGAGGGCAAGGGTCACGAAGGCGAGGAGCTTCTTCATCCCGGCCTGATCATGCCGGGCGCGTGTGACGGCCCTGTAACAGTTCTGCAACAGACGCGAAACCGCCCCGGAGGGCGGCTTCGGGGGGGAAGCGGAGCGTTTACCGGCGCAACTTCCGGACGAACGCGTCGGCCCTGCCATTCGTGTCGCCCGGTACGAAGTTCCCCGCCCACGAGGAGAACGCGAGGACGCGAGCGCTGTTGCTGAGCTCGAGTCCCGATCCTGCGCCGCCCACCGCGCTCGCGTCGTTGCCCTGCACGCCGCCGATCCCGCGGCTGACGAGGGTCGTCGTCCCCGTCCTCAGGTCGCGGAGGAAGACGTCGGTGATGTCGTTTGCGTCACGGGGCACGAGGTTCGACGCCAGGGAGGTGAACGCGACGAAGCGGCCGTCGGCGCTGATCGTCAACCCGCCGAGGCTCTCGCCGTTCGACTGCTTTTCCGCGCTGCTGACGCTGACCCTCGTCGTGCGGTGCAGCTTCAGGTCTCGGACGAAGACGTCAGCCGTGCGGTTGGTGTCGCCCGGGACGACGTTCGTGTCGAGCGAGTGGAACGCGACGAACCGGCCGTCGGCGCTGATGGCGGGCGCGTTGCTGCCGGTGTTCGTGCGATCACCGGCTGCTTGCTTGCCGTCGCTGCGGACGCTGACACGAATCGTCTTGCCCGTCCGGCGGTCATGAACGAAGACATCGCCGAGGCGGTTGGTGTCGTGCGGGACGAGGTTGGTCGCCGACGACTGAAAGGCGACGTAGCGCCCGTGCGCACTGAGAACCGGCGAGGTGCTCTCGCAGGAGCCCGCGTTGCACCTTGCCTGCGCACCGCGGCTGTCGACGCTCAGGCGCGTGGTCCTGCCCGTCGCGAGGTCGCGGACGAACACGTCGGAGAGCTTGTTGGTGTCGCCGCGGACGAGGTTCGTCGCGAGCGACTGAAACGCCACGTAGCGGCCGTCGGAGCTGATCGCAGGGAACCAGCTGCCGCCGTTGCCCTGACGGCCGCGGCTGTCGAGGCTCAGACGCGTCGTGCGGCCGGTCTTGCGGTCGTGCAGGAAGACGTCCTCGGCACGGTTCGTGTCGCCGCGGACGAGGTTCGAGGCGTCCGACTGGAAGACGACGTACCGCCCGTCCGCACTGATGCCGCCCGACAGGGAGCCGCCGAACTCATCCTTTCCGGCGGCAGCCTGGGCGCCGCTGCTGGACACGCTGACGCGCGTGGTGGCTCCGGTCGCGGTGTCGCGTACGAAGACGTCGTAGCGGCCGTTGGTGTCGCCGCGAACGAGGTTCGTCGCGAGCGAGTTGATGACGACGAAGCGGCCGCTGGCGCTGATCCCGGCCGCGAAGCTGTCGTGGTTTCCCTGCGCGCCGGCGGTCGAGACGCTGACGCGCGTCGTGGGTGCCGTCCCTGCAGAGGTCGCGGCGGTCGCGGCCAGCGCCGCAGCCGCCAGGAGTACGGGGACTACAAGTGAGAAGAGCGTCTTCATCGTTACCTCCGTGCGGTGGCTGTCGAACCGGAACCAAGGGCGGCGCCGGCACCCGCGCCTGTCCAGAGGAGCAACCGGTGCCCCGTCCAGACGGCGCTCAGGTCGAGGTGCGCAGGGAACGGGAGCCTCGGCAGCCGGGACCAGCGGTCCGTGCCGGGGTCGTAGGCGTAGCCGGGCCCTTGCGGGCCGTCGAGGAGCACGAGGCGCGTTCCCGTCCAGAGGGCGCTCGAGGCCGGCCGTGCGGACGGCGGCGTGGCGAGCCGCCGCCACCGTTCCTTGGCCGGATCGAAGGCGAACGCGGCCTTAGACGCGCCGGCGACGAGGAGCTCGTGCCCATCCCAGACCGCCGTGCCGCCAGCCCCGCGCGGCGGCGAGGGGAGCCGCCGCCACGAGTCGGTGCGCGGGTCGTAGGACGCGGCGCGCGCAAAGCTCGCGGGGTAGGGCCTGCCGCTGTCGGGATCGACGCCGCTGACCATGAGGATCAGCCGGTGCCCGGTCCACGCACCCAGCGGGTGCTGGGCGGGAGCGAGCGGCGAGCGGGCGAGCATGCGCCACGAGTTCGTGGCCGGGTCGTAGGCCGAGCCATCGGACCAGGCGTCGCCGCAGCAGCCCCCGCCCCAGCCGATCATCTCGCCCCCGGTCCACACGGCGATCCCGTGGCCGGTGGGCGCGTGAGGGAGGAGCCGCCAGCGATTCGCGGTCGGCTCGTAGGCGCTGGCCTTGAACGCTCCCCAGACGAGCATCTCCTTGCCGGTCCAGACGGCCGTGCGGGCGACCGGATCGCCGACGTCCCCGGGAGGCACCGGCAGCCGACGCCAGCTCGAGCCGGCCGGGTCGTACGCGGCCGCGACGTTCTGTGCCCGGAGCAGGGTGCCGTCATTCGCGGTGCAGCACACGCCCGCGACGATCAGCTCGCTGCCGGTCCAGGCGGTGGTGAGATAGGCGTCGACCCGAACCGGCGCGGCGGGCAGGACGTGCCAGCGCGCGTGCGCGAGAGCCGGGGGCGAGGCAGCGGGCGAGCTGCCCTTGCCGCAGGCGGCGAGCAGGAGCCCGACCGCGGCCAGCGTGGCGGCGAGCGCGCAGATCTTGAAGCAGGTGCTAGGCCGCATACGCGTACGGGTGGTAGAAGGCGTCCAGGGCGTGCTCGTGCTCGACGGCGATCTCGAAGCGGTCGCCGGTGCGGTCGTCGGCGACCGAGACGGTCACCGCGTCCTCGCAGGGGTGCCAGCGGAGGACGACGCGGAGGCCGTCCCGCTGCCGGGCTGCCAGTTCCTTGCTCCGTCTCGAGGCGCTCATGACGACTCCTTTCGCGTCCGGGTTCGATGTCGCCATGCTCGACCTCGCTTGCAACGCCCCGGTCACCGCGCGGTAACGGTTCTGCGACGACTCGCGCCTGCGGCGACGGTGCTCGTCGGCCGTTACCGAACGGTTGCTCGGCCATGACCCAGCTGTTGCTCGGCCGGCGCAGGATCGGGCGCGTCATCGATCAGGAGGCACGCATGAAGCTCTCAGTCCTCATCTCCACCGCCGTTGCGGTCGTGATCGCCGCGGTCGCCATGTCCTCGTCAGCGTCCGGCAGCCCGGGCGTTCGGAACGTGGCCGGCTTCCGCTCGCCGTCGGGAAACATCCACTGCTACTACGACTCGAAGGCATACGCGCCCAACGGCTCCCAGCCCTTGCTGACCTGTGGTCTCCGCCATGCCAACTACGCGATGCGGCTACAGCGTCGCTGCCTCGCCGGCGACTGGCACGGCTTCGGGCTTCGCTCGAACGCGAAGCCGACGCTCTTCTGCAGCGGCAACCCGAACTTCTCGATCCACCCCGTCTACACGACCCTCGCCTACGGCAAGAGCTGGACTCGCGGGCAGTTCACCTGCATCTCCCGCATCACCGGCACCACCTGCCGCAACGCGGGTGGTCACGGCCTCTTCATCTCCCGCCAGTCCTACCGCACCTGGTAGCGGCCACCCTCCCCTCAGAGAGCGCCCTTCGGGGCGCTCTCGCGCGGTTCTGCCACGGGTAGTCGCAGCGTGAAGCTGCTGCCGGCGCCGAGCTCGCTCTGAACCTGGATCTCGCCTCCGAGCAGGCGCGCGTTCTCTTGCGCGATCGCGAGCCCGAGACCGGTGCCGCTGCCGCTGCGGGACGCATCCGCCTTGTAGAAGCGCTCGAAGAGGTGAGGTAGGTGCTCGGGCGCGATCCCGGGCCCGTCGTCGGCCACCTCGATCCCGTCGCCCGTGATACGCACGGTGACCGCGGAGCCACCGTGCTCGAACGCGTTGTCGACGAGGTTCGCCACGATGCGCTCCAGTCGGCGTGGGTCGGTCGTCAGCGAGCGGCCGTTGCCCTCGACCGCCACTCGCCCGTCCCACCCACGGTTCCGCACCGTCGCAGCGACCAGCGCGGCCGGGTCGACCTTCTCCGCCTGCACGCTCTCTGCGCCCTGGTCGAAGCGCGAAATCTCCATCAGCTCCTCGACGAGGCGACGCAGGCGACCAACGTCGGCGATCAGGAGCTCCGCCGGCCGCCGCGACTCCGGCGGCATCCGGTCGAGGTGCTCGGCCAGCAGCGAGGCCTCGCCCACGAGGGCGGTCAGCGGCGTCCGCAGCTCGTGCGCCACGTCGGAGGTGAAGCGCCGCTCCCGCGCCTGGGCGGCCGAGAGCGCGGCAATCTTCGCCTCGAGCGCGGCGGCCATCTCGTTGAACGCCTGCGCCCAGGCGCCGAACTCGTCCTGCCCCTCGACCGGCAGCCGCGTCTCGAGCAGGCCTTCCGCAAGCGAGTGCGCGGCCTCGCTCGCCCGGGCGACGGGCCGGAGCGTTCCGCGCGCCAGCAGGATCCCCGCGCCGGCGGCGAGGAGGACAAGGATGCCGACCCCGCCGAGCAGGATGTTCCGCAGCTGCGCCAGCTCGTGCCAGAGGCCGTCCTCGGGGAAAAAGAAGTAGAGGTGCGTCCCGTTCGCGGCGGACGCACCCGTGACCACGTAGCGGGCTCCGCCGACCTGTGCGCGCTGGTAGCC
>JBEVNN010000284.1:0-3760 GCA_040508095.1 Gaiellaceae bacterium | reverse complement strand
GACGCGCGGCCATCGCCTCAGCGGGAGTCCGCTTCACCAGCCACCGTATGGTCGGCGAGTACGCCAAGCGCTTCTACGTCCCCGCGTACCTCGAGGCGCGGGCGGTCAGCCGGCGGAGTCGAGCGCCTCGTTGACCAACCGATCGGCGAGCTCGTTGTGCTCGCGGCGCACCGCGGTGTAGCGGACGCTCCCGAGCCGGCCGGCCAGCACCTGCGCCTCGTCGACGAGCTCCCGCAGAGTCGGGCTCTTGACTTTGTACTCGCCGCGCATCTGCCTGACGAGCAGCTCCGAGTCGGAGACCACCTCGAGCTCGTCCACTCCGCGCTCGAGCGCCGACGCCAGGCCCGCGAGCAGCGCGCGGTACTCGGCGACGTTGTTCGTCGCGACGCCGATCGTGTCGCCCCGCGCGTCGAGCACGGTCCCGTCCTCCGCCTCGAGCACGTACCCGTACGCCGCCGGACCGGGGTTCCCGCGCGAGCCGCCGTCGGTCGAGAGTCGCGCCTTCACGTCAGACGTCGTGGCGGTGGTGGTGCGCGGCGGAGTCGGCGAGCACGTAGAGGTCGAAGGCCGGCTCCTCGTACGGGTGCGCCTCCCGCAACGCGTTGACGACCTCCGTTTCCCGCGCGGACGGGTAGACCGTCTCGAGCCGGAGCTCGGCGACGCGCTCCTCGCGGCCGGGCTGGCCGACGCTCGGCGCGGTCGACTTCCCGCCCAGGAACGTGCCCGTCCCCTCCGTGTACCAGGAGCAGCGCTCGTAGTCGCCGATTCGGCCGGCGCCCGCCGCGAAGAGCGCCTCGCGGACAGTGTCGAGGGCCTCGCGCGGCACGAACACCACCAGCTTGCGATCCATCCGCGGACCTTAGACGGCGTGGTCGAGCAGGAACTCGAGGTGCAGCTCGTCGCGGATGGGAAGGCCGGTCGAATCCTCCGTCGGAATCGAGGCCTTGAGCCGTCGAGATTCGTCGACCGCGCCCGGGACCAGGGCGACCAGGCGGAATCCGCGCTTCTGGTAGAAGGCCAGCGCCCGCAGGTTGTTGTTCGTCGTCACGAGCCGGACGCGCTTGCAGCCGGCCTCGCGCGCCGCCTCCACGACCGCGCCGAACAATGCCGTTCCGACGCCTCTCCCCTCCTCGACCGCGTCGATCGTCACGAGCTCACAGGCGTCGCCGTCGAGCTCGTAGGTCGCGAGACCGACGCAGCGATCGTCGTCGAACGCCGCGAAACCCGGAAGCTCGACCGGGTTCCAGGACCGGCCGCGGCCGACGACCAACGGCGCGCCCCACCGCTCGACGATCAGCCGCTCGACCCAGTCGCGGTCGCTGTCGCCGAGCGGGCGAACGTCCACGTGCTACTCGGCGGTGTCGATCTGCGCCTTCTGGAGCTTCCCCGAGTAGTCCACGTAGATCGACTTCCACTCGGTGAAGACGTCGAGCGCGGCCTGGCCGGCCTCACGGTGGCCGTTGCCGGTGTTCTTCGTGCCGCCGAACGGCAGGTGCACCTCGGCGCCGATCGTGCCTGCGTTGATGTAGGTGATCCCGGCCTCGAGGTCGCGCATCGCGCGGAAGGCGGTGTTCACGTCCCGCGTGAAGATCGAGGACGACAGGCCGTACTCGATCCCGTTCGAGACGCGGATCGCCTCGTCGACGTCGCGCACAGGGATCAGCGCGGTCGTCGGGCCGAAGATCTCCTCCTGCGCCACGCGCATTTGCGGGTCGACGTCGCCGAAGATCGTCGGTCGGTAGAAGTTGCCGTCGCCGAGCCCGTCGCCGCCGGCGGCCTCGCCGCCGGTGAGCAGCTTCGCGCCCTCGTCCTTGCCGAGCTCCGTGTACGAGTGAATCTTCTCCAGCGCGCGCCTGTTGATCACGGGGCCGACGTCGACGCCCTGTTCCCAGCCCGGGCCGAGGCGCAGCTGCTCCGCGGCCGCAACCAGCCGGCCCTGCAGCTCGTCGTAGACGCCCTGCTGGACGATCACGCGCGAGGCAGCCGTACACCGCTGGCCCGAGGTGCCGAACGCCGACCAGACGATCCCTTCGACGGCAAGGTCGAGGTCGGCGTCGTCGAGCACGATGATCGCGTTCTTGCCGCCGAGCTCGAGGTGGATGTGCTTCAGGTTCTCGGCCGCGTTGCGCATCACCTCGATGCCGGTCTCGCGCGAGCCGGTGAGGGTGATCACCGGCACGTCCGGGTGGCGCACGAGCCGGTCACCCACCGCGCCGCCGCCCCCGTGCACGATGTTGATCACGCCGGCGGGGACGCCCGCCTCGACCAGCAGCTCGACGAAGCGCTCGCCCAGCAGCGGCGTGTCGGTGGCGGGCTTGAAGACGATCGTGTTCCCGCAGACGAGTGCGGGCGCGATCTTCCACGAGGGGATCGCGATCGGGAAGTTCCACGGCGTGATCACGCCGATCACCCCGATCGGCTGGCGCACGCTCATGTTGAACTTGTCGCGCAGCTCGCTCGGTGTCGTCTGGCCGAAGAGCCGCCGCCCCTCCCCGCCCATGTAGAAGCTCATGTCGATCGCTTCCTGGACGTCGCCCGCGGCCTCGGGGAGCACCTTCCCCATCTCGCGGGCCATCAGCTCGGCGAGCTCGTCCTTGTGGTCGGCGAGCAGCCGGCCGAAGCGGAAGAGGATCTCGCCGCGGTGCGGCGCCGGCACGAGCCGCCAATCCTCGTACGCCGCCTTGGCGGCCTCGACGGCGCGGTCGACGTCCTCGACGCCTGACCGCGGGAAGACGCCGAGCACGTCCCCGTTCGCAGGGCTCGTCGTCTCGAAGGTCTCCCCGGAGGCCGCGTCCACCCATTCGCCGCCGATGAAGTTCTTGAAGGTCTTGGTCGCAGTCGCCACGGCGGCGATTCTAGTCAGCGCGGGGAACCTGCTCGAAGTGCTCAGGTTTCCACGTGGTGTGGAAGCCGGAGCCGACGGGCGCGCCGATCGCGAGCAGCAGCGTGCTGTCCTCCACCGCGATCGCGGAACGGGTGACCGCCGGATCGGGGACGGCCACAAAGCTCACCGCGCTTGCTTGGAAAGTCTCGCCGGCGATCGTGAAGCGGACGGTCCCCTCGACGACGACGTAGAGCTCCTCCTGTCCGCTGCCGGACTCGTCGTGCTCGGCGACCAGCATCGTCGCGGTGTCACCACCGAAGCCGTTCACGCCGAACGCGCCGAGCCCGAGGTGGTGCTGTACGGGGTACCAGTCGAAGTCATTCGGGTCGTCGGTGGGCACGAGCGGCAGCTCGTCCAGCCGCTTGACCCAGTAGCGGCCGCCGGACATGCCCAGAGGCTACGCGTCGCCGGGAAGATCCGTGCTCGGGAACGTGCCCTCGGCGCGCTTGCGGCGACGGTCCCGGATCAGGCGCTTGCCGCCGTAAGACCGCCCGGTGCGGCGGTCGTCCCCCTCGCGGCGGTCGACGATGACGGTCACGTTCGGGTTGTCCTTGTAGTACTCGACCATCTTCTCGTAGAGCTCGTCCTCGAGCTCGCGGGGGATTACGCAGTAGATCATCTTGCTTCGGATTGTAGGGAGGGCCCGCCCTGGCGCTAGACCGGAGAGATGTCGGGCGCGATGCGGCCGTCGCGCGTGAGCTTCGCGTTCCAGCTCGTGAACATCGACTCCAGCTCGCCCGGGTCGTGGCCTCGCTCGGCGAGCCGCACCGGCTGCGCCGACTCCGGCGAGACGCGGTACTGGTACCACGAGATGTCCCAGGCGACGCTCAGGACGACCTCGCTGCTCGTGCCCGACAGCGGCACGATCGAGGCCTT
>JBEVNN010000276.1:0-11844 GCA_040508095.1 Gaiellaceae bacterium | reverse complement strand
AGGGCGCCCTCCCGCTCGCGATCGAGCTCGGCGCGAGGTCGGTCGACCACCTCGAGGCAACGGGCGCCGAGGGAGTCGCTGCGTTGGGAGCAAGCGATGTCGCAGCGGTGCTGCTCCCGGCGAGTGCGCTCTTCCTCGCCCGGCCGATGCCGCCGGCGCGGGCGCTCGTTGAGGCCGGCGCGATTGTCACCCTCGCGACCGACTTCAATCCGGGCAGCGCGTTCTGCGAGAGCCTGCCGCTCGTCTGCAGCCTCGCCTCGACCCAGCTCCACCTCTCTCCTTCGGAAGCCTTGAGCGCCTGCACCGTCAACGCCGCACACGTACTCGGCCGCGCCGACCGGTGCGGACGGATCGCGGCTGGTTTCGACGCCGATCTGGTCCTGCTGAGCGCGCCCGACTGGCGGCACCTCGCCTACCACCTCGGGGGCGACCTCGTTGCGACGGTGATCCAGGGCGGGCGTGTCGCGTGGACGCGCTGAGGCTACGCTTGCGACGATGCCCACGAGGAAGCAGCGGCGCCGGCGCCAGAAGGAGAAGCGGCACGAGTACGAGATCGTCTATCTCGACGGGGAGGGCCGCGAGGTCGAGCCGGAGGACGCGAAGCCGCGCGACGATCGCCGGAACGGGAAGCGCAGTGACAAGCGTCCCGCTCAGAAGGGTCGCGGCGGGCGCCCGGTCAAGGAAGTGCAGCCGCCCTCGTGGAACCGCGTCGTCAAGCGCGCCCTGATCTTCGGGCCGCTGATCTTCATTGCGTTCTCGCTGATCAACAGCGGCCAGCCGATTTTGTCGCGGCTCGCGGTGGCTGTCGTCTACACCGCGTTCTTCGTCCCGTTCATGTACCTCATGGATCGCGCGATGTACCGCGCCTACCTGAGGCGAAGCGGCCAGGCGCCAACACGCAGCTCGCCGAAGAAGCGGTAGCCGGAGGCCCGCTAGCCGGCGGTCCGTACGACCTGTTCGTCGCCGCCGCGGTAGTGGCCTGGGCCCGGCCACGGCGCGAGGAAGAGCAATAGCCGCGCGCCCTCCTCGGTCGAGACGGCGTGGCGCTCGTCGGGCTCGAACCGGATGAGCATCCCCGCGGGAGCGTCGATTGCCTCGCCGCCGACGTCGACTCGCACCGACCCATCCACCACGAGCAGAAACGCGTGCTCCTTGACCTGATGGTCGCCGAGCTGCTGGCCGGGATCGAGCGCAAGCAGCACGGCGCGGCCCAACTCGTCGGAATCGAGCACGACGGGCGAGCGGCTGCCGCCGGGAGTCTCGATCTCGCGCAGGTTCCAGCGCTGCATCGCGGAGCTGCACCCTATCGCGCCGCAACGCTCGTACACGGCGCGCTCCCGTCACGCTCTCGGCACAGACACGTGCGCCTGCCGCCGCTAGGCTCGCAGCGGGGAGGAGGCTGGGCGCGCCTTACACAGAGCGCATGCCGCGAAGAGCTCGGAGGCCCACCGCACCGCGGCGAGGCGAGCCAAAAGGCCGAGAACGCCTCGTTAGACTCAGCGCTCCCGTGAGCACGCGCACCGGCATCGTCGTGGACCGCTACGAGCTCGGCCCGATCGGCACGAACTGCTACGTCGTTCGCGCCTCGCGCGACGCCACGGAGGCCGTGGTCGTCGACCCCGGTGGCGACGCGGCCGAGCTTCGGCTCGAGCTCGCGCGCGCCGGCGCTCGCTGTGCAGCGATTCTGATCACGCACGGACACTGGGATCATCTCGGCGGCGTTGCCGACCTCGCGGAGGGAACCGGCGCCCCCGTCTACATGGCCGAGGGCGAGCGCGCGCTGCTCGAGAACCTCCCCGACCTCGTGCCGGCGGGCGTGGTCGCCCGCGGTCATACGCCGGACACGCTTCTCCGGGGCGACGAGACGCTCGAGCTCGCGGGCATCACATTCGAGACGCTGCAGGTCCCCGGCCACTCGCCGGCGCACCTCGCCTTCCACGCCGACGAATGCCTGTTCTCGGGCGACGTCCTCTTCGCCGGCTCCGTCGGCCGCACGGACCTTCCTGGGGCGGACTGGGAGACGCTCGTCGATTCGATTCGCACGCTCAGCCAACGCTTCCCGCCCGAGACGACCGTCTATCCGGGCCACGGCCCGCCGACCACGCTCGGCGTCGAGCTCGAGCGCAACCCGTTCCTCGCTCCACTGCGCGCCTCGTGACGACCTTCGAGGCGCCGCGAGGCACGCACGACATCCTCCCCGCCGAGCAGCCGAGCTGGCGGCTCATCACCGGCGAGGCGGAGCGGCTTTGCTCGCTCTACGGCTACCGGCCGATCCAGACCCCCGGCTTCGAGGACACGGCCGTCTTCCAGCGCACGTCGGGTGCGGGCTCTGACGTCGTCCAGAAAGAGATGTACACGTTCGAGGACCGCGGGGGCCGCTCACTCACGCTTCGCCCGGAAGGCACGGCGCCCATCGCGCGCGCGTACCTGGAGCACGGACTCCATCGCGAGGCGCAGCCGGTCAAGCTCTACACGATCGCAACGATGTACCGCTACTCGGCGCCGCAGCGCGGCCGCTACCGGGAGCACTGGCAGCTCTCGGTCGAGGCGATCGGCTCCGACGACCCGGCAATCGACGCGGAGATCATCCAGCTCTACGACGAGCTGCTCGCACGCCTCGGGATCACGCGATACGAGCTGCTGCTGAACTCGATCGGCGACGAGAACTGCCGTCCCCAGTACCTCGAGCGCCTCACCGCCTGGCTCGACCAGCATGAGGATGTCCTCGACGAGGAGGCGCGTCAGAAGCGCGCAACGAGCCCGCTGCGCGTCTTCGACGTGAAGAGCGAGCGCGTCCAGGAAGCGCTCGAAGACGCGCCGAGGATCGGCGACTCGCTCTGCGACGAGTGCCGCGCGCACTTCGACTCCGTGCAGGCGCACCTCGAGAATTACGGCGTCGAGTTCACCCTCGCCCCGACGCTTGTGCGCGGCCTCGATTACTACACGCGCACCACGTTCGAGTTCGTCGACGAGGCGATCGGCGCGCAGAGCTCGATCTGCGGCGGCGGCCGCTACGACGGGCTGATCGAGGAGCTCGGCGGGAAACCCACGCCGGGCATCGGCTTCGGCGCCGGGATCGAGCGGCTGCTGCTGTCGCTCGAGGGCGCCGGCACGGAGCCCGAGCCCGACGAGATCGACGTCTTCGTCGCGTTGCACGATGCCGGCGACAAACCACGCGTCCTCCCGCTCGTCCAGGAGCTGCGGCGCCACGGCCTGCGCGCCGACGTCGACTACGGAGGGCGCTCGCTCAAGGGCCAGCTGACCCAGGCGAACCGCCTCGGCGCCAGGGCGATCGTCGAGTGGGGCGCGGAGCGCTCGACCCTCCGTCGCCGTGGGGAGCTGGACGAGGAAGTCCCGACCGCCGAGCTCGCCGAGAGGCTGCGCCGATGAGATGGCGCAACCTCGAGGCCGGCGAGCTGCGCAAGGAGCACGTGGGCCAGCGCCTGGCGCTCGCCGGCTGGGCCGCACGGCGCCGCGACCACGGCGGCCTCGTCTTCATCGACCTGCGCGACGAGGGCGGGCTCGCTCAGCTCGTGATCAACCCCGAGCGCGCCCCGCAGGCCGCGGAGGTCGCGCACGGAGTCCGCAACGAGTTCGTGATCCGCGCCGAGGGCGAGGTCACGGCCCGCGCGCCGGAGGCCGTCAACCCGAGCCTGCCGACAGGTGAGGTCGAGCTGCAGGTGGACGAGCTCGAGATCGTCTCGCGCTCGGAGCCGCTGCCGTTCCAGGTCGACGAGGAGAACGTCGACGAGTCGACGCGCCTGCGCTACCGGTACCTCGACCTCCGCCGCGAACACATGCAGCGCAACCTGCGGCTCTCTGCAACTGTCGTTGCGGCGATCCGCCGCTACATGGACGAGCACGGCTTCGTCGACATCTGGACGCCGAACCTGACGAAGGCCACGCCCGAGGGCGCCCGCGACTTCCTCGTGCCGGTGCGGCTTCAACCCGGGCGCTTCTTCGCGCTCCCCCAGTCGCCGCAGATCTTCAAGCAGATCCTGATGGTCGCCGGGATGGGCCGCTACTACCAGATTGCGACCTGCTTTCGGGACGAGGATCTCCGCGCCGACCGGCAGTTCGAGTTCCGCCAGCTCGACCTCGAGCTCTCGTTCCCGACGCGCGAGGATGTCTGGGAGACGCTCGAGGGCGCCGTGGGCGCATCGTTCGAGGCGCTCGAGCGCACGCCGCCCGAGCGGCCGTTCCGGCGACTGACCTGGCACGAGGCGATGGCGCGCTACGGCTCCGACAAGCCGGACCTCCGCTTCGGCCTCGAGCTCCACGACCTGACCGAGGCGACGCGCGACTCGGAGTTCAAGGTCTTCGCGCAGGCCCCGAGCGTCCAGTACCTCACCGTGCCGCAGGAGCTCTCGCGCGCCGAGCTCGGCTCGCTCGAGGAGCTGGCGAAGGAGTGGGGCGGGAAGGGCCTCGCGTACCTCGTGTTCGACGAGGAGGGCGAGGTGCGCTCGCCGATCGCGAAATTCCTCTCGGGCGAGCTCATCGAGGCCGTCCGGCCCGAGCAGCCGTCGGCGACGGTGCTCTTCGGCGCCGACGAGCCGCTCGCGGTGGCCCGTGTGCTCTCGGCGGTTCGCAACCACCTGGGCCGCGAGCTCGGCCTGATCGACACGAGCCGCGACGAGTTCCTCTGGGTCACCGACTTCCCGCTCTTCGAGTGGGACGAGGACGGCAAGCGCTGGACGTTCAGCCACCACCCCTTCACGGGTGTGCGGCCGGGTGACGAGGACCTGATCGAGTCGGACCCGGGGCGCGCGCTGAGCCAGGCCTACGACCTCGTCTGGAACGGCTGGGAGCTCGGCTCGGGCTCGATCCGGATCCACGACCCGGTGCTACAGCAGCGCGTCTTCGCCGCAATGGGCATCAGCAAAGAGGAGGCGGAGGAGCGGTTCGGCTTCCTGCTCGAGGTGCTGCGCATGGGCGCGCCGCCGCACGGCGGGTTCGCGATGGGGCTGGAGCGCTTCGTCGCGTTGCTCGCGGGCGAGCAGAACATCCGCGAGGTGGTGGCCTTCCCGAAGACCGCGAGCGGGTCGGAACCTCTGAGCGGCGCGCCGACGCCGATTGCGCAGGAGATCCTGGCCGAGCTCGGAATTCAGGTGCTGCCGGAAACGACCTGACGGCACCCGGCCGAGCCGTCATACTTTCGAGCGAGGTCGAGCCAGGAGGCAACCAGAGCATGGCGAGCGAAGGTCCAGAGCGAGCGTCCGAAGCACCGTCGTTGATGCCGCTGCCGCGGGTCGAGGACCTGCCGAGCGCGGCCGACGGCTACGACCGTGAAAAGGTTCGCGAGGCGTTCGACGCCTTCCGGCGCCACACGACGCAGCTCCAGGTGCAGCTCCGCGTCCTCCAGGCGTCGGGCCAGGGCGCCGAGCCGACCGGGCACGCCGTGCGCATGGACTCGCTGCACATGATCCGCGCCGCCGCCGAGATGGCCGACACGATCGAGCGCGACGCGCAGACGGCCTCCGCCGCGCAGCTTCGGCGCACCGAGGAGGAGGTCTCGCGCCGCCAGCGTGAGCTGCAGGACCGTCAGGGTGAGGTCGAGCGCTACCGGCAGGAGAGCGAGCGCCAGCGCGCGGAGGTGCTGAACGCGGCCAAAGCCGAGGCGCGCCAGCTGACGCAGGAAACGCAGCAGCAGTCGAACCAGGAGCTCGCCGAGGCCGAGTCGCGAGCCGCGCGGCTGGTCGAGCAGGCACGGCACCAGGCGACGGAGCTGACGAACGCCACCCGCGCCGAGGTCGAGCAGACGCTCGAGTGGGCGCGCAGCCAGGCTGCCGCGATCATCCACCGGGCGCAGGAAGGTGCCGAGCAGCTGCTCGGTGCAGCTGGGCTAGGAGAGGACGCGGTCGGGCGTGTCGCGCAGTCGATCGTCGGCGCCGCCGAGGCCGCCGCAGAGGCGAGCCGCGGGCCCGCACCGTCGTCGCCGGGCCCGGCGTCGTCGCAGCTGCGCGCGGCGGGGCCTGCCGAACCAGCAACCGAAGCCACCGAGGAGCAGGAGACCGAGGAGCCTCCGTCCTCGCCGCCGAGCTCGCCCGGCCCACCGCCGCCTGGTTCGCTGGACACGGTCGACGGTCCGCCGAGCGAAGACGACACCACAAGCTAGTCTCGGCCCATGCTTGCGGGCCGGCCCGGTCTCCGCTTCGCGCTCGAGGCGCTCTTCCTGATTCTGCTCGCGGTCGGCGCCGGGCTCGCCGACCTGCGCCCGCTCGTGATCGTGCTCGTGATGGCCGGGGCGTGGGTGCTAGTCGCGCTTGTGGAGTTCGCGGCGGAGCGCAGCGCGTCCGCGCCGCTCCCCCACCTGCTGCCACGGGAGACCGCACGGCAGGAGGACGAGGACGAGCGGGTCGAGTGGCCGTTGCCCGAGGAGCGGACCGTGGTGGCGCCGCCCGAGCAGCGCCTGCCGCCGGAGCCCGAGCCGGTCGTGGCCGAGCCCGAGCCGGAACCGGAACCGGTCGTGGCAGAGTCCGAGCCCGAACCGGAGCCGGAGCCCGAGCCGGAACCTGAGCCCGCGCCGCTTCTCCCGGCGGCCGAGGAGCCGATGACGCCCATGGAGGAGCCAGTTGCGCCCGCGGAGGAGCCGGTGGCGCCCACCGAGGACACCGGGGAGGTCGTCCCCGCGCCTCGCCGGCGGCGGTCGTTCTTCCGCCGCCGCGAGCGCGAGCCGGAGCCCGAGCCGGAAGCCCCACCCCGTCATGTGAAGCTGCTGCCGCGGCGCACGGCGCCCGAGACGAGTCGCGTCGCCGAAGAGGTCGCGGAGCTGTTCGACGAGCCCGAGGAGCGCGAGGAGCACGGCGGATGAGGATTCGACGGCGAGAGGCCACCGCGCCGGCCGAGCCCACGCCGAACGGTCGTGCAATCGGCGTCGAAACGACAACGGCCCGCGCGTGGAACCTCTGGGAGCTCGAGCGCCTTGCCCAGGACCTGGACGGCGACGACCGCGCCCAGGAGCGGAGGCTGCTCCTGCTGCACCTGCGTGACGTCGCCGACACGTCAGGTCATCTCCCGCCCGAGTTCGACCCGCTCGTCCGTGACGTGTTCGGCGCGCGGCTGGCGGAGCTGGCCACATGAGGGCGGCACTGGCGCAGCGGCAGGTCGCGCTCGCGTGCGTCGCACTGCTGGCCGCGATCGTCGCGCTGGCCCTCACGTCGCACGGCAACAGCCAGAGCGACAAGAGTCTGCCGCAGCCGGTGCCCGCTTCCGGTGGGGCGTGGTACACGGCCCTCGCAGGCGCGGGCCAACCGCGCTACGGGAAGCGAACGCGCTGCGGTTACGTCCTCCAGCCGGGCACTGTCGGCATCACGGACTCGGTCCTCCCGTGCGGCGTCCTCGTCTACGTCGCGTACAAGGACAGCCCGCGGATCCTCACCCGCGTGATCGACCGGCGGCCGGTGACGGCGGGCCGGAAGTTCGACCTCACGCCGAGGCTCGCGGAGGAGCTCGGCGTCGACGGCGTGCAGCGGATCCGCTGGGTCTTCGCCCGGTAGGGCTGAGCTACACTGCGACCACTCGAGCCTGTTCGTGCTCGGGGCCTCACTGTAGAACCAACACCAAGTGAATGGGAGCTTGTGTTCGGCCCGAGGCGCAAGCCGAGGGAGACTCGGCACCCACCTGGCTAGTCCAGGTTCACAAGGGGCTTCGACGCATCGGCAGGCTGGAGCCAAACGGGGGAGCCGCACGGCTCCCCCGTTTGCCTAGAGGCGTTAGTGCTCAGACAGCTGTCGAGTCTCGCGTCGGGTCACGCCACTCCGAGGTCGAGGAGAGGGCGTAGATCACCAGCACCGCGAGCGTGAGCGTGGCGGCTCCGTACCAGGGGGCGTTCTGGAGCAAGAGGAAGCTCTCCACGATGACCACGATCGCCCAGATGTAGCCGACGACGCGGCCGAACATGTTGCCGCTGAGCAGCGAGTAGCCCGCGTAGAACGCGAGAACGGCAACGATGAGATCCCACAGGCCCCAGAGGAAGAGGTTGTCCCCCAGCGCTCCCGCGCTGACGTTCGCGACGCGGTTGCTGTCGGCGAAGTAGTAGATCGCAGAGATGACGCGTAGGAATCCCACGGCGAACATCACGACCGCCGCGAACGTGAGCCAGCCCGGTCGGTTGAGGCCGGAGTAGGCCTGTGTCGACATCGTTGCCTCCCTGTGGTCGGTGGGGTCGGCCTACGAAACCACAGGCGTCACGGCGGTTTCAAGCGTGGGCCCACTTCTGCAGACGTCGTGCCACTTACAGCGACCCGGGCAATCGCTAGCCTGGACCGCATGATCGAAGCCGTCGGCGATGCCTCGCGCGACGGCCGCTGGGCGCTCGTGCGCCTGGCCGTCGAGGGCGAGCGAATCATCCGTGCTGAGGCCGAAGGGCTCGAGCGGCCACTCGACGGCCTGACGCTGCTGGAGGCGGCTGCCGTCGGCGGCGACGAGCTGGCGGTGGACGCGCTCGCGAACGCACTCGGGCCAGCCTTCCGGGCCGCGCCAAAGCCGGGACGCGTCGCGGTCGCGATGAGCGGCGGCGTCGACAGCGCTGTGGCGCTCCTACGGGCGGGCCCGGACGCGATCGGCGTGACGCTGCGGCTCTGGCTCGACCCGCAGGGCCCCGACGCCGACCGAGCCTGCTGCTCGCCCGAGGCCGTAATCGCCGCGCGCGCGACCTGCCACCGCCTCGGGATCCCGCACGTGACGCTCGACCTGCGCGAGGAGTTCCGGCGCGCGGTGGTCGAGCCGTTCGTTCGCGGCTACGCGGCGGGCGAGACCCCGAACCCGTGCATCCGCTGCAACGGCAGCTTCCGCTTCGCCGAGTTGCTCGCCTTCGCCGAGCGAGCAGGGGCCGAGCGCCTGGCGACCGGCCACTACGCACGGATCGTCGAGCGCGACGGCCGTCTGCTCCTCGCGCGGGCGGCGGACGAACGCAAGGACCAGTCGTACATGCTCGCGCGGCTCGACCCGCGGTTCCTCGACCGGCTCTGGTTCCCGCTCGGCGAGCAGGGCAAGGAAAAGACGCGCGTGGAGGCGGCGCAGGCCGGCCTCGAGGTGGCGCAGCGAGCCGAAAGCCAGGAGGCGTGCTTCCTCGCAGGCGGGGACTACAGGGACTTCCTCGAACGTCACGGCCTGGCTGCCGAGGAAGGGCCGCTCGTCGACGAGAACGGAAACGAGGTCGGCCGTCACGCTGGGTCCTGGCGCTTCACGCCCGGCCAGCGCAAGGGACTGGGCGTCTCGGCGCCCGAGCCGCTGTACGCGCTGCGTAGCGAGGCCGCGACGAACACCGTCGTGGTCGGCCCTCGTGCGGCGCTGGCGATCCGCGCCGTCCGCGTCCGGGGGCGGCTGCACGTCCCGGTCTCGCGGGCCGAGGCGAAGCTCCGGTACCGCTCACCCGCCGTAGAGACGGCCGTCGGCCCGGCCGCCGGCGGGTTCCGGCTCGAGCTTGCCCAGCCCGTGTACGGAGTGGCGCCCGGGCAGGCCGCCGTCCTGTACGACGACGGCGCGGTCGTCGGCGCAGGGACAATCGTGAGCGCCGAAACCGCGCGCCGAGCTTCCGCGTTCTAGAACGGAGGGCGATTTTGACGGGCGACGAGATCATCCTGACGATTCCGCGCGAGGAGCCGTTCCACGAGGTCGCACACCTCGTGCTCGGCGGCGTCGCGGCGCGGCTCGACCTGACGTTCGAGAGCATCGACGACCTCGAGACGGCGCTGGACGCCGTGCTCGAGCGGGCCGCCGAGGACGGCGACGTGACCGTGCAGCTCCGGCTCGCCGACGGCGCCATCGTTACGCGGGTCGGGCCGTTCGCGGCCGACCGTTTGCGCGCCGAGCTCGAGCGGGACTCGCCGGACGACGTCACGCTGCGGCGCGTCCTCGACACGGTCGTCGACAGCTACGAGCTCGACGCCGACGGGTGGCTCGAGCTGACCAAGGGCCTCGCCGTTGAGGAGGGCACGTGACGCAGGAGAGCGACAAGGTCCTGCTCCGCCGCTACCACGAGCAGGGCGACCTGGCCGCGCGCAAGCAGCTGATCGAGCGCTACATGTCGCTCGTGCGCTCCCTCGCGCGGCGCTACTCGTACCGCGGCGAGCAGCTCGAGGACCTCGTTCAGATCGGCGCGATCGGGCTGATCAAGGCGATCGACCGCTTCGACGTCAACCGCGGCGTTGAGCTGACCACGTACGCGACGCCGAACATCATCGGAGAGATCAAGCGGAATTTCCGCGACCGCGGCTGGTCGGTGCGTGTGCCGCGTGGGCTGCAGGAGCTGAATATCCAGTTGTCGCGGCTGATCGAGGAGCTGACAGTGCAGCACGCCCGTTCGCCGACGATCGCGGAGCTCGCGAAGTCGGCCGGAGTGAGCGAGGAGGAGGTGCTCGAGGCGCTGGAGAGCGGCCGCGCGTACAGCGCGCTCTCGCTGTCGGCGGGGTCGGCCGGTCACGACGAGGACGTCGAGCTCGACCCGCTCGAGTCGCTAGGGACCGAGGAGCACCAGTACGAGGTCTCGGAGGACCGCGCCGTCCTCGCACCGGGTTTCCGTGTCCTCGACGAGCGGGAGCGCAAGATCCTGCACCTGCGCTTCTTCGAAGGCCTGACCCAGTCGCAGATCGCCCAGCAGGTCGGCATCTCGCAGATGCACGTCTCGCGGCTGATTCGCCGCTCGCTGGAGAAGATCCGCCAGGAGATCGCGGCCGAGCAGTCCGCCTAGCGCCTGCCGGCGAGCGGCGGTGCCGAAATCCACCGCCCGTAGAATCGCAGCCATGCGCACGACCGCCGAGCTGCGCGCGGGCTTCCGCGAGTTCTTCGAGTCCAAGGGCCACGAGTTCAGGCCCTCGCACTCGCTGATTCCGCGCGCCGACGACCGCTCGACGCTGCTGATCTCGGCGGGAATGCAGCCCCTGATGCCGTACTTCCTCGGCTTCGAGGAGCCGCCGGCGCCGCTGCTCACGACCGTGCAGAAGGTCTTTCGGACACCCGACATCGACGACGTCGGCCTGAACAAGAGGACGCTGACCTTCTTCGAGATGCTCGGAAACTTTTCGTTCGGCCAGTACTTCAAGGAGGGCGCGATCGAGCTCGCCTGGGAGTTCATGTTCGATCGGATGAAGCTCGACCTCGACCGGATCTGGGTCACCGTCTTTGCGGGCGACCCGGAGCTCCGGCTCGACGAGGACCAGGTGGCGGTCGCGGCCTGGGAGAAGATGGGGATGCCGCCGGAGCGGATCGTGCGGCTGCCGCGCGTGGACAACTTCTGGTCTGTCGGCGGGCCCGGGCCGTGCGGGCCCGACTCGGAGATGTTCTACGACTGGGGCGAGGAGGTCGGCTGCGGCCGGCCGGAGTGCCAGCCCGGATGCGACTGCGATCGGTTCCTCGAGTTCTGGAACCTCGTCTTCATGGAGTTCGAGCTGCAGGCGGACGGCTCGCTGACACCGCTGCCGAAGCAGAACATCGACACCGGCCTCGGCCTCGAGCGCGGCGCGCGGATTCTGCAGCAGGTGGATTCCGTCTACGACACCGACGGGTACCAGCACATCATGGCCTGGATCGCGGAGCAGTCGGGCATCGCCTACGGCGAGAGCGACCAGGCGACGAAGGCGCACCGGATCCTCGCCGACCACGGGCGTGGGATGACGTTCCTCGCGGCCGACGGCGTCAGGCCGTCGAACGAGGGCCGCGGCTACGTCATGCGGCGGATCATCCGCCGAGCGGTGCAGCAGGCCACGCGGATCGGCCTCGAGCCGCCGTTCCTCGCCGGGCTCGCCGAGGTCGTCGTCCAGCAGATGCGGGACGCGTACCCCGACCTCGAGCGCGAGGCCGACGAGGTCAAGAGCGTGCTCGCGGCCGAGGAGGAACGCTTCGGCG